>NZ_BAAAUT010000044.1:0-63392 GCF_039534085.1 Planomonospora alba | reverse complement strand
CATCGCGTTCTTGATGCTCTGGCTCCGCCACGCGGAATTGTCAGACACGGCCTAGGGAGCCGGTCGCGGGCAGCGTTGCCGAGTCGGCCCGGCCCGCCGGGCGGCGGGCCGGGCCGCAGCGGCGCCGTCGATGCCGGTGAGACAGATAATGCACGTTCTGTGTCACCTCGTCGCTGGGTGGCCACCATGATTATCCCGGGCATGGTGTGACGGGCCACCGTCGACCGCATCCTGCCGCCGGCCTGAGGGGACGCCCACCCCTGTCCGTACTCAACTCCATTGAGCCGCGAGCCAGGCTCTGACCTGCGGTGGTTCAGATCGGATGAGCAAGACGCCGGTGTTTTCCCGGCCGATCTGAGCGGCGGGGAAGCTGCCGCGGTCACGCCCCGGCACCTCGACGCACAGAGATGATCAGGTGGGAACAGCCAGGCAACTGTAGGGAATCCTCGCCGTCAGCCGGTTCAGTTCATGAGCGCGCTCACCCCGTTGAGCGTCATGGCCAGGCCCAGGACAACGACGACGGCTGCGGAGAGCACCGGTAGCCGTGCGATGAGCGAACCGGTGCCCGGGCGCTGGAATCTCCTGAGCGCCGTCCGGCCGCTCACCAGGATCAGGCCCAGACCGATGAGGACCGCGGCCAGTCCGACGCTGAAGGCGATGACCATGGTCAGGCCCAGTGCGGTGCGGTTGAGGCCGATGGCCGCCAGCAGGACGCTCAGGGCTTCGGGGCAGGGAATGATCCCGCCTGCCGCACCCATGGCGGCGATGCCGCGGAAGGCAGACGGGGTGGTGGGTGGCGCGTGCTGGTGCCGGACCGTCGGGCGAAGCAGCGTCGCCAGGGGCGAGCGGGCGCCGTGGGCACCGTGGGTGCCGTGTTCGCCGTGCGGGTGCCCGTCCTCGGGATGGTGATGACCTGAATGATGGGGGTGGCCGGGCGCGTCATGGTGATGCCCATGATGGTGGTCCTCGTGGCCGCGGTGGCGGTGCCGGCGGACGAGGAGCCGGGCACCGAGCAGCAGGATGATGACCCCGGCCGTCATCTCCAGCGCCGGAAGCAGGACCGCCGGGACGATGAACCGTTCCGCGGTCAGGACCGCGCCGCCGAGCAGGATGACGGCGCAGGTGTGGGTGACGGTGATGACGGCTCCCAGGACGACCGCCTGTTTGGGGGTGCTGCGGGAACCGACCAGGTAGGCGGCGAGCAGGGCCTTGCCGTGGCCGGGGGTCAGGGCGTGAAAGGCGCCGAGCAGGACGCACACGGCGATCAGGAGCGCGAGAGCCCCGGGTGATCTCAAAGGGGTGCGCAGCGCATCGAGCATCGTCGTCCAGCCCGCCGCCGCATCGGTGCTCCCGGCCGCGGGAACGGGCGAGGCGACGCCGGTCCGGGCGAGCGTGAGGGTGGTCGTCCGCCCGTGATCGGCGCGGGTGACGGCCTCCAGGGGTGCGGGGTCGGCGTCGGCGACCAGGGCGTTCGTCTGGACGGTCGTGCGGCCGGGCGCATACCGGTCGGTGAAGACGATACTGCGGGCGCCGGGAGGCAGCGGCGCGGCCAACCCGATGGTCACGGTGCCGCCCGCCGCGGCGAGAAGCCGATAGGCGGGGTAGGTGCGTTCGGCGAGGGCGAGCGGGACGGCCCGGCCGTCCACGCGCAACCCGAGCGTCGAGCCTACCAGGGCGGCGTGCGCGGCGGCCTCGCCCGCAGTGATCGTCCGATCGCCGTCGGCGTCGATGGACCGGGCGAAGGCGGGCGCCACCAGCGCCCCCGGGGTGAGGTCGAGCTGGACGGCCAGCCGGGATCCGGTGGGGGTGAGGTAGACCTGCTGGACGATCTCGTCACCGGGGTGGGCGAGGCGGGTTTGCTGGACGGCCGCGCCGGCAGGACGGGCTTCGGCCGGTGCCGCGAGCACGCCTGTTCCGGCGGCCGTCAGCACCGCCGCCGCCACCCACCGCGCCAGGCGTGCCCGGCCGGTCGTCATGAGCCCAGCTCGGCGCCGTAGTCGTTACCGGGTTCGCGGTAGATCGAATGGATGTGGGTGATGCCGCCCGCGTTGGCGCCCCCGCCCTGCTGGTGGGCGAACTCGATGGTGAAGGTCGGCCCCTGGATCCGGTAGTAGATCGGGTTGCCGATCTCGGTCGCCCCGTACCAGGCGAACGTGGTGGCGTCGAGGTTGTCTTGGGCCGCCTTCAGCTTGGCGGTGGCCTGCTCGGCGTTGAGCGGCGTGATCCACTCGCTCACCAGGTCGAGCAGCAGGGTCTTCTGCTCGGCGGTGAAGGTGGAGGCCTTGACGCCTTCGGCCGCCAGGGTCTTGCCGTCCTTGCCGGCGCCGAGCACGATCTCGGTCACGGGGGTGGTCAGGACGGCGGCCTTGCGCTGGGTCTCGTCCAGCGCGCCGATGAGCTTGAACGCCTTGACCGTCTCGCCGCACAGCGGTTCGACCTCGGTGCTCGCCTCGGTGTATCCGGCTGGCTGGGCGCCCCAGAAGGTCGGCGCGAGGGTCATCGTGTTTCCGGCCATCGTGGCGTTCACCGCCAGGTGGTGGCCGCCGTATTGGAGGGTCCACGTCTCGCTCGCCGACGGCGTGCCCAGGATCCGGATCCAGTAGTGATCGGCCCCGAAGTCGAGGTTCATGCCTCCCTGATCGGCCAGCACGCCGTCTGCGGTGGTGATCTGGGTGACCTGCCGGTAGCCCTGCTCGCTCAGCGCGGCCTGGAGGATCTTCGCGACGGCCGTCTGCTGGTCGGAGTTCAGCTTGTCCATCCGCAGCCCCGCGCGTTTGAACAACTGATCGGGCAGGTTCGACCACTGCGACAGGTTGGCCTGGCTGCGCTCTGCTGCCACGGCGGTCTTCTGCTCGGCGTCCAGTGTGCCCAGGAACGCCTGGGTCGCGGCCAGCACCGCTGCCGCCGCCCGGTCGGTTCCGGCCGCGCCGGACGGTGTCGCGGCGGCGGTCGATCCGGCCGGGCAGTCCGGACTGGACAGGAAACCCGGGGTCGGCATGGCCTCCCCGCCGCCCGGTCCCCCGGGGCCGGTTCCGTCTCCGGGTCCGGGCCCGGTCGGGGATCCGGTCGCGGCCGGGGAGCCGGTCGTTCCGGTCTCCGAGCCCTCCGGAGAGCAGCCCGTCGCGAGCACGAGCACGGCCGCGAGCACCAGGTGGCGCGGCCCGGTGGACCGCATCCAGGAGGCAGAGAGATGACGCACAGGCGAATCCGTTCTTCGAGAGCATGGCACGCGGCCCACGCCCACGAGGACGCCGGCCGCCGTCGACACCGGCCGGCCCCGCAGGCGCATGAAAACACCGTGGACGACCTATCGGCTGAGGAGTCGTGCTGTCCTGAGCCGGAGATACGCGATGCAGGCCTGCAACGGACGCTAGGCCGTCCAGGAGCTCTGTTCCAGGAGCACTCACCCGAGAAGACGAAAACCTGACCAAAGGCTGTTTTCCACCGCCGAAAAGCGATCGCCCGGACGGGCTCGTCTTCCCGTTCGCGCTGGGGCCTGTTCGGGGTTCAGACCATGAGATCGCGGATTCGCCTGCACGGTGCGGGCTGGCCCGGGTAGGCCATGGCATGGCGTGCGGCGGTCTCACCGACGATGTATGGGCCTGGCCGAAGGCCACCCGCCCCTGGGAGAGCGCCCGGGTGGACCGTGTGCCGCAGCGCGGTGAGGGCCGTACCCGGGTGACGCCGGAACCGGGTACGGCCCCCACCGCTGCGCGATCAGCTGCTCTTCTCCTGCCTCTTGTCCGCGTTCCTGCCGTCCGTGACCGGCGGCCGTCGGCTGTGGCGCAGGGAGAGCCAGGTATCGGGCCGGGTCCGCCGCTCCAGCGTGGTGATCGGATGGTGGTCTCCTCATCCGTCACCCTGCCGGGCGGCCTGCTCACCGGCCTTCACCAGCAAGACGATTGGCGACCGGGCCGATACGACATCCCGCAAAGATCTAATCCGTTCATAGGTTTCCGGACTCTTGCCGGTCTGGGGCGTCGAAGGTGGGGTCGATGAGGAATCGCAGCCCGCCGTACTCGAGGAGGGCGGTCGGGCCGCCGAAGACGCGGACGGGGATCTGCTCGCCGGTCGTGCCGGTGGTAGCCATTATAGAAACACCTCACGGATGAGAACCTGTTTATCCGTGATGCACGGTAGTCGTTTCTCACGGATGATGACAACTCGTACCATGAGGACTATGCAGGAGACCGTGACCGCCACGCCCGTGGTGCCGCCCGCGCCCGGGGCCGAGCAGTATCTCGCCCTGGACTTTGCCAACAGCGCCCTCGCCCTGCCCGGCGACCGGTTCCTCGATCTCCTGGGCAGCCCGGCGGCCGCCACCCAGTGGCTGATCGAGCGCGATCTGGCCCCCGCCGGCCTCGACGCCGGGCTGCGGGAGGCGTGCGCGGCCCAATTGCGCGCCCTGCGCGAGCACATCCGCGCACTGCTGGCCTGCCACCTCGACGGTCATCCCGCCCCGGCCGGTGCGCTCAGCGCCGTCAACGACGCCCTGACCCGTGCCCCCGCGGCCTTGCTGCTGGGCTGGGAGTCGGGGCGCGGCCTGTATCGCGCGGCCGCCCATCCCACCACCCAGATCGTCGAGCACGCCCTGGCGGCGCTGGCGGCCAGCGCCGCTGACCTGCTCACCGGGCCCGACCGCGAGCGCCTGACCGCCTGCGGCTCGCCGCCGTGCACCCGCTACCTGCTGCGGCACGGCCGCCGCCACTGGTGCTCGGTGCGCTGCGGCGATCGGGCCCGCGCCGCCCGCGCCTACGCCCGCCGCAGCCAGGTGCTCCCGTAACGCCGTTTGGCTTGTCTCCTGCCGGGGATCTGCCAGGAGGATCACGCCGGCCCGCCGCGGCAAGAGGGGGTTTTCGCGCCGGTCGTCTGATCCCTTCGGGTCGGTCTGGGCGCTTGCGCTGCCGGGCGGGCCGGTGGATCGGGCCCCGGCGGGCGGGCGGCGATACGCGGTACGGCTTGCCACTGCCGGATGCGGCGGGGGTGCTCCTCATGTCGTTGCCGACTCAGGCCGGGAATACCCCGTAGGGGTATGTGGTTGGAGTGGGGTGACTACGGCCACCACCTGGCCGCAACATGCCCCGCTTGGCCCGGTGATCTGGTGGGCCGCCTGAGATGAGGAGACGGCATGACGACCACGCATCAGCGCGGCGCACTGATCCCGCTGCTGGTCATCGCGACCGCGCAGCTGATGCTGGTGCTGGACGACTCGATCGTGAACATCGCGTTGCCGAGCATCCAGCGGGAACTGCAGGTCTCCCCGGCGTACCTGCCGTGGATCGTCAACGCCTACATCCTGGCGTTCGGGGCGCTGCTGCTGCTCGGCGGGCGGATCGGTGATTTGTGGGGGCGCCGCCGCACGCTGCAGGCCGGTATCGCGCTGTTCGTGATCGCCTCCCTGGCCGGCGGGCTGGGAGGCAGCGCCGCCATGCTCATCGCCGCCCGCGCCGTGCAGGGCCTGGGCGCGGCGCTGGTGGCGCCCAACGCCCTGGCGCTGATCACCACGACCTTCACCGACCGCAAGGTGCGCGATACCGCGCTGTCGCTGTACGGCGCGATGTCCGCGCTGGGCATCGTGGCCGGCCTGCTGCTGGGCGGCGTGCTCACCGACGCCCTGGACTGGCGGTGGGTGTTCTTCATCAACATCCCGATCGGGCTGCTGGTGCTGGCCGGCAGCCGCACCCTGACCGCCGCCGACCGCCACCCGGGCCGCTTGGGCGCGGTGGGGGCGGTGCTGGGCACCGCGGGCATGGTCGCGCTGGTGTATGCGATCACCCGCTTCGGTGAGGACGGCTTCACCGACTCGATCGCGCTGGGCCTGCTGGCCGCGGCCGCCGTGCTGCTGGCCGTGTTCGTGCGCGTGCAGGCCCGCAGCCGCAGCCCGCTGGTGCCCTTGAGCCTGTTCGGTGACCGCAACCGCTCCGGCGCCTACCTGACCATGCTGCTGCTGGCCATCGGCCCGATGGGCACCTTCTACATCGTCACCCTCTACCTGCAGCAGGTGCAGCACTTCAGCCCGATGCAGGCCGGGGCCGCGTGGCTGCCGTTCGCCGCCGGCCTGGTCCTGGGCGCCGGGAGCGCGCCCAAGCTCCTGCTGCGCCTGGCGCCCCGCGTGGTGGCCGCCTCCGGTGCGCTGCTGAGCGCGCTGGCCGCCCTCTGGTTCTCCACCATCACCCTCGGCACCGGCTACTGGCCGCACCTGGCCCCGGCCATGTTCGTCCTGGCGCTCGGCTTCGGTCTGGGCGTGCTCGCCCTGACCCAGGCCGCGGTCTACCACGTCGATGCGGACAAGGCGGGCATCGCCTCGGCCCTGCTCAACTCCGCCCAGCAGATCGGCGTGGCCCTCGGCCTGGCCGTTCTGGCCGGGATCGCCGCCACCGTCACCGCGCGCCCGCGCACCCTGGCCCTGGGCAGCGGCCAGGCCCTGGTCACCGGATACGGCACCGCCCTGGCCGCGGCCGCCGGACTCCTGCTCGCCGCCGCCGTCGTCGCCCTGCTCACCCTCAGCGCCCGCCCGCCGGCCGCACACGACGCCTCCGGCCGCGCGGACACCAGCCCTACGCCGAAGTGATCAGCTGACCGGACATTCTCCGGCCAGCTGCCCGGCGGCCACTGACAACAACCGGGCGCACGGCAATGTCAACAACTGGGCGCGCAACAACACCCGCCCCGCATTGTTGCGCGCGGATTTGATGTCAGTGGATACGCGGGATTGTTGTCAGTCCTCACGCGGACTTGATGTCAGAAAGATCGGGCCACGCCGGAGCCGCCCGGCTGGCAGCAGCACGAGCCCGTGCACGCGCCCTCCGTTCCGAGTGTGGTGATTTCGCTTACCCGGCGGCCGGTCCGGTCGATGGTCAGACCACGGGCGCAGACGGTGCTCGACGTACGACACCAATACGGCATCGCAGGGAACCGGACATGAGGAAGATCAACGACTTGAAGGTCGGCGCGCGCCTGGGCGGCGCCTTCGCCGTGGTGGGCGTCCTGCTGTGCGGCGCCGTCGGGGTGGGAGCCGCCGGCATCTCCTCGGCACGGGACGCGACCGCACGGATGGACACCAGCGCGGCGGTGCGCGGCGCGGCGCTGACCGCCAAGTTCCGCACCGCCGACTTCGCCGGCTGGCAGACCGGTTACGCCTTCGACGCCCTGCGCGGCGTACCGGGCGCCGCCGACGACGCCGTGGGCCAGCGCAAGAACTTCGTGGCCTCCACCGCCGCCTTCCGCGGCGACCTGGACAAGCTGAAGAGCCTGGAGCTGACCGCCACCCAGCGCGAGCACCTTCGTACGGCCGAGGCGGCGTTCGAGGACTTCCTGGACGTCGACGAGCGGATCGTCGCCGCCTACCGCGACGGCACGCCCGCCCAGACCCGGCAGGCCAACGACCTGGTGTCCGGTGAGGCGCTGGAGCACTTCGAGCAGGCCGCCACCGCCGTGGACAAGCTGGCCGCCGAATCCGTCGCCAATCTCACCGCCGCGGCCGCCGACGCGCGCGCCACCAGCGACGGCTCCCTCCGCATGATGCTGGGTGCGGGCGCCCTGTGCCTGCTGCTGGCCGCAGGACTGGCCGTGGCCGTGACCCGGACCATCACCCGGCCGCTGGCCGCGACCGTGCAGACCCTGCGCACCATCGCGGCGAAAGACCTGACCGTCTCCGTCGACACCGGCCGCCGTGACGAGCTCGGGGACATGGCCCGTGCCCTGGCTCAGACCGTGGGCGTGCTGCGGGACGCCTTCGGCGTGATCGCCCGCCACAGCGCGACGCTGACCGGTGCCTCCCGAGAGCTGACCGCCGTCTCCACGCGGATGGACACCGCCGCCACCGGCACCGCGGCCCGCTCCGACCAGGTCGCCGCCACCGCCGAGCAGGTCTCGGCCAACGTGCAGACCATCGCCGCGGCCAGCGAGGAGATGAGCACAACCATCGCCGAGATCGCCGGCAGCGTCTCGCAGGCGGCCCGGGTGGCCGACACCGGCGTGCGGACGGTACGGGACGCCGGTGAGACCGTCGCGAAGCTGGGCGCCTCCAGCGCGGAGATCGGCTCGGTCATCAAGACCATCACGAGCATCGCCGAGCAGACCAACCTGCTCGCCCTGAACGCGACCATCGAGGCGGCCCGCGCTGGCGAGCAGGGCAAGGGCTTCGCGGTCGTCGCGGGCGAGGTCAAGGACCTGGCGCAGGAGACGGCCAAGGCCACCGAGGACATCGCCCGCCGGATCGAGGCCATCCAGGCCGACACCGATGCCGCGATCGCGGCCATCGGGGGGATCAGCGCGGTCATCACGACCGTCAGCGAGCACTCCACCACCATCGCCGCCGCGGTGGAGGAGCAGAGCGCCACGTCCGGGGAGATGAGCCGCAACATCTCCCAGGCCGCGGTCGGCGCCGACGACATCGCCGCCGGCATCACCGCGGTCGCCAGCGCCGCGCAGACCACCACCGCCGGGGTGGCCGAGGCCCGCCGGACCGCCGGTCAGCTCGATGAGGTCGCCGCCGAACTGCACGGCATCGTGGACCAGTTCACCGTCTGAGATCCCCGGCTGACCTGGACCGGTAACGATCCCGGCGTATGTACGGGATAACGAGCAGTTATCCCGTACATACGCCACCCCCACTCGCTACCGAGCAGGCGATCTGTACCCGGGCGCGCTGTGCGACTTGGGCACGTTATCCGGTATGTCACCGCTGGGCAGCCCAGGGCGGGCCTGCTGGCTTGGCCGGGGTCGTGCCGTACGGCGGTGCCGATTTCACTGACAGCAATCCCGCGCATCCACTGACATCAAGTCCGCGCGCAACAAAAAGGGCACGAGCCGTCGGCGGGTCCGGCGGTCAAGGCCGTCGACCGAGCCCTGGCGAGGGAGCGGCCTTGACCGGCGGCCCGCGACGGCTACGCTCCGCCCGGCCGGAGCGCCAGGGGCCGGGCAGGGCGCGGCTGCGCGGTACGGGCGGGAGGCGATCAGCCGGGCTGAGCGCATATCTTGCTACCCCCGATCCGGGGGAGCGGTTTCCCGGGACGAAGCGCGCCGGGCCGGTGACCGCGGCGGGGAAAACCCCGGCGCCGAGCGCGGGGCCGGCGGCGGCCCCGGGGCCGAAAACCCCTGGCTCACCCCTGCGGAGTTACGTCCGATGTGTCTGCCAACGTGTTCCCCGGAACGGCGGTCCGCCGGACACGACAACGCCCCGCCGCGCGGCTCGTACCGGGGCGGGGCGCAGGCGTCGACCGCTCGGGTCAACTGCCGGCGGACCGGGGCGCCTTCGGCCGCGTCGTGGTGGTGACCCGGCGGACCCGCTCGGCATGGCGGTCGCAGGCGCGGGCGACCTCGTCCCGCTCATCCGGGGTGAGGTCGCCCATGACCTCGGTGTGGATGTCCGGCCGGCGTGCCAGGCCGCGGTGCAGGGCGTAGGTGACGACGTTGGCGAGCTCGTCCTCGCTCATCCGGGCAGGGTCGGGGGTCGTGGTCTACCGACCGGCCGGTGCGGTGGCGGGCCGGTCCTGGCCGTCGTCGGCCGGGGCGGGCAGGGGGTCGTCCTCCAGCGCCCGGTACAGCGTCGACCGGCCGACGCCGAGAGCACGCGCGATGGCGGTGACGGACTCGCCGCGCTTCCGGCGGGCGCGGGCGATGGCGAGCTTGTCGTCGTCGATCGCCGACGGCCGGCCACCCCTGCGCCCTTGGGCGGCCGCGGCGGCCAGGCCGTCGCGGGTGCGCTCGCGGATCAGGTCGCGCTCCATCTCCGCGGCCATCGCGGCGACGAGGAAGAGCATCTTGTCGGCGACGCTCTGCCCGCCAGGCCGGTGCAGGCCCGCGCACACCCCACTCAAGATGTGCAGGTTGATGCCGCGCGGGGCCAGCTCGTCCTCCAGGAGCACGAGCAGCTCCTTCACGGAGCGGGCGATGCGGTCGGGCTTGTAGACGACCAGGGTGTCGCCGGGCTGCATGCGGGCGATCGTCGCGTGCAGCTTCGGCCGGTGGGTGCGGGTGCTGGCGGTCTCCTCGACGACCTCGCGGCAGTGCGCCGCCGCCAGCGCGTCCATCTGGAGCTGGTGGTCCTGGGAGCGGGTGGAGACGCGGGCGTAGCCGATCCGGATCGCGTTGGCCGGCGCGGGCTCGGCCGGGGCCGTGGCGGGGGCGGACCGTCCCATAATTCAATCTCGAAGGGCGATGTTCCGGGATGGGTTTCGGGACGGTCGGCGGGAATCGCTCCTGCGGAAACGCGACCGGCCGACCCCTCGCCGGAGACCGTCCCGGAAACGACCATTAGACGAACGCCTATTGATCAGCGATGGGTCGCGATGAGGCGTCGCAGACAGGCGTGGGCAGGTGGGCCCCACGTGGCCTTGCCACCCGGGCGGCCGCGGACGCCGACGTCTCCGATGAGGATGCCGCTGAGGGCGCGGCCTGCCGCCCATCCGCGGGCGCGGCGCAGGGTCGCGGCGTCCAAGGCCAGCTGGTAGGCATCATGGAAGCGGTCGACGACGCTGTCCGGCAGCAGAATCCACGCGGCGGCGAGGTCACAGGCCGGATCGCCCGCACACAGGTCACCGAAGTCGATCACGCCGCAAAGGGTGCCGTCCGCGGTCAGGACGTTGGCCGGATGCAGGTCGCCGTGGAGCCACAGCGCCGGGCCGGCCCACTCGGGCGCGGCGGCGGCGTCGTCCCAGACCGCGCGGACGGCGTCCGGGTCGGGGATGAGCCCCCGCTCGGTGGCGGCGGCGAGCTGGCGGGCGAACCCCTCGGAGCAGTCGGCCAGCGGTCCTCCGCGGCCGAAGCGGCCGGCGGGCGCCTCGGCGGGGGCGGGCCGGTGCAGCGCCGTCAGGAAGGCGGCCAGGGTGTCGGCGGCCTCCGCCGCGCGCGTGACGGGGCGCGGTCGGTCGGCTCGCCCGGCACCCAGGTGGTGACGATCCAGGGCCGCGGGAACAGAGCGGAGGGCTCGCCGAGGCGCTGCGGGACGGGAACCGGCAGCGGCAGGCGCGGGGCGAGGGCGGGCAGCCAGGCGTGCTCCTTGCCCAGCAGCGCGTCCGCGTCCCGCGTCGCCCAGGGCAGCCGGACGGCGAGGTCGTCACCGAGCCGCCACAGCTGGTTGTCCCAGCCGCGCGCGCCGAGCCGCACCGGGTGATCGGCCAGGTCGGGGTGCTGGTCGCGCAGCAGCTCCCGTACCAGCTCCGCGGTGATCTCGATCTCGGTATGCGTCATGCGGAGCAACGGTAGCCCGGTGGCAGCCGGCCCGTTCCGGCGGCTGGATGGGCCCGCCAGGTTCCTATTCCGTCTGTCCTGTCGTTCGGCCGTGGTGCCTGTGACGTGTCGCCCGGGTGCCGGCCCTGCCGGGCCCGCCGCACCATCTGGAGGAATGTTCTGATCCGGCGCGGTCGCCGTCGCGCCTCCGCCTCCGGCACCGCCTGTTCCACTTCCTTGGAAGTGGAACAGCTTGCCGACCCCTCCCGCCGGACCCCCGAAACCGGCCGGAATCCGTTCCAGAAGCCGTTCCACAAATACTGTTCCACAAGGACCGTACGGAGACGGTTTCCAGTACGATCTCGGCATGCCTCCGGCCTTCGATCACCCCGCGCGCGGTCTCGAGCTCGGCTACGCCCGCGTCTCGACCACCAAACAGAGTCTGGAACGCCAGCTCGACGCCCTGGCCGCCGCCGGCATCCCGGCCGAGCGCATCTACACCGATCGCAAGACCGGCACCAGCATCGAGCGCGAGGGCCTGGCCGCGCTGCTGGCCTACGCCCGCGCGGGCGACACGATCGTGGTGCACACCCTGGACCGGCTGGGCCGCAACCTGCGCGAGGTCCTCAACCTGGTGCACGACCTGTCGACACGCGGCATCGGCGTGCGCTCCCTGGCCGACCCGCTGCCGATCAACACCACCGACGCGGGCATGGGCCGCATCGCCTTCCTGCTGCTGGCCCTGTTCGCCGAGATGGAACGCACCTACACCGCCGAGCGCGCCGCCCACGCCCGCGCCGTCGCCGAAGCGAGCGGCCGCCGCATCGGCCGGCCCGTCGCCCACCCCGCCGACAAGATCGAGTACGCTCGGCTCCTCAAGGCCCGGGGCGAGTCCCTCGGTGCGATCGCCGCCAAGACCGGCATCCCCAAGACCTCCCTGCACCGCTACCTCACCTCGCAGCCCACCGGAGACAGAGCATGAACGCCGCCGCCCTCCACCGCGCGCACAACGGACACGCCGGCTGATGGATCGGCCGGTGTGGTTGCTCGACGTCGACGGCGTGATCAACGCCTCCCGGCCCGGTTGGGGCGGCCCCCCGCGCAGCGGCACCGCCTACTCCGGCAGCGATGCCTACCGCATGCGCTGGGCGCCGACGCTGCTCGACCGCATCCGCGCCCTGCACCGGGCAGGCGGCGTCGAGATCCGCTGGTGCAGCACCTGGTGCGCCGACGCCGACCAGCTGGAGCGACTGCTGGCCCTGCCCCGCCTGGCCCGCGCCTGGTCCGGTCACCTGTCCGCCGGCGCCGCCGCGGCGGCCAAACTCGCCGCCGCCCGCGACGTCCTGGCGCGGGGGCGGCGACTGATCTGGACCGACGACGTCGAGGTGCCCGCGAGCGGGCCGGTCCATGACGAGCTGACCAAGGGCGGCCGGGCCCTGCTGATCGCGCCGTCACCCAGCAGAGGCCTGCAGCCCGAGCACATGGACGCCATCGAAGCCTTCATCTCCGCCCCGGCGGCCGACGGCCCCGGCTCCGGCGCGAACGCCACCCCCGCGGACGAGGCCCTGCTCATCGCACGGCGCCTCCTCGGAGGCGCTCCCCCGCCGTCACTGTGAACGACGCGCTGCGGACCGGAATCGGGTCTGGGAGCCGTCCCGAAAACGACCGTTTCCGGGACACCGGCCGGGGAGGGCGTTCGGTGGTGCGCCCGCCGTGGCGCTGTGGCGTCGCGGCCGGTGGCGCCGCTTAGAGCGCATCGGCCGGACGGGGGCGATCGTGCAGGCCATGCCGGTTCCGGACGATGCGGTGCGCGGCCCGACTCGCCTGCAGGCGAGACCCGGGCCACGGGGGCCGGCCGACGGTGGCGCCCCGTATCGCGGGCACGACCGCCTCGTGCGCCCGCGCGTAGGGGTGGGCCGAGAAGGCCGGAAACTAAGGCGCCCGCCGCGCAGCAGGGCCTCGATGCCGACTTCCAGGTCGCTCTTGGTCACAGCGTCTCGATCGTCATCCCGGCCAGTTCGTCGGCCAGCGCCAGGATCGCGGTGGTCTCGGTGCGCATCTGCTCCACCAGGGCGGTGTAGCGCTCGACACCGCGCCGCTAGACAGGGTCGAGGTCTTCGGCCGCCCACCGGCGTCCCTGCTCGGCGAACAGCTCGTTGTCGGCGGCGGTCTGGGTGAAGACCCGCTTGGCGTCGGCGACGGTGGCATCATCGAGGGCGTAGGGCCGCTGGAGGCCGTCGGTCAGGGTGGCGCGGTGCTCGCGGGCGAAGATCACGCCCTGCTCCATGTGCGCGGTCAAGGTGGCCAGCATGCTGATCGGCTGCCAGGTGGGCTCCTGCCGGGATGATGTCATCGGTGTGCCCTTTCGCGGGGATTGATCAGGGATCGGGCCAGCGTAGGAGACGGGACCGCGGCCTGTCCGGCGTCCACCCGCATCGGAACGGCCGGTGGCGGTAAGGCGGGGCCCCGGCGGCCCGTTACCGTCACCGGTCGTTCGGTTCCCGCTCAAGCGCGAAGGCCCGGGATCGGCCACGGGACCACGGTCCGCCCGCGGTCCCGCATCCACCCGGGTCAGCGCCCCGACCGGGGAACATAACGTGGACTATGTTCCCGCGGGCGGGCGTTTCCCCAGGCCAAAAGGCCGTACCGCAGGCCTCTGGCGGCCGTCTCGCGCATGCGCGTGAAGGGCTCCGGAAACTCCGGCAATCCCCGGCCGGTCGGTCCCGACAACGTGCCGCCCGCCAAGACGCGCTGAGGCTCTCGTGGATCCATCAGTCCAGGTCAGGCAAATCCGTTGGAAATTTCCCCGGGACTACAGCGAGGCCGGTACGGGATGGCTACGGACGTAGAGGAAATCCGCCGGCGACCGGAGCGACCGGCCTGGAAGAGCAGGAGCGGGGACGGCAACGCCCCCGCCGTAGCGGTTACCCCGCGGGAAGGAAGGGCACTATCCGATCTCCGCCCAGGGCGGCGTTCCGTCGAGAACGGCAAGCCTCCATTCGGCCTTGCCCTGGGCCCGGACCTCAACGCGCTGTGCTCCACCCTCATGGATGATGATCCCGTAGGTCTGGGTGCCGTCGCATCGTGCCGCGTTCTCCTTGCCGCCGGGGACGGCCTTGATGGAGACCCTTCCCCCTCCGGAGCACACGAAGTAGATCGTGTACACCCCGCTGACCGGCGTGAAGGCCGGCACGTCCGTCGATCCGCCGCCCCTCATCTCAGGTACGATCACCGACCGGTCAGACGGCAGCTCAAGGGTGAGGCCGTCCTCACCGGGAACCGGCGCGGGCGGCGCGGTGACGGACCGGGAAGCTGACGGCGACGCGGATTTCCCGGCAGATGCGGAGCCCTCGCGCTCGGAACACCCGGTGAGCATCAAAACGGCGATGGACGATGTGATCACTACAGCGGTCGTCTTAAGAGCGTGACTCATTTGGCGGTCGCTCGTTGGACGTGGCATGGATGCGTTCCTTCAGCGACTGGTCCCCGATGAGTTGTGGGAGCTGTTCCAGCGCGTGGTCCCGCCGGCGCCCACCCGGCCGCAGGGCGGCGGACGCCGGCGCGCAGACGATCGGATGATCCTGGCGGCGATCGTGTACGTGGCCACGACCGGGTGCGCCTGGCGGCAACTGCCGCCGGTCTTCGGCGCCTCCTGGCAGACCGTCAATCGCCGTTTCGCCGAGTGGAGTGCTGCCCGGGTATGGGCCAAGCTGTACCGGATCATCTTGGACGAACTCGGTGCCCGGGGCGAGCTGGACTGGTCGCGGTGCGCGATCGACGCGGTCAGCCTGCGCGCGGTCAAAGGGGGGAGCTGACGGGTCCGAATCCTGTCGATCGCGGCAAGAGCGGGTCGAAAATCCATCTCATCACCGAGCGGACCGGTCTGCCGATCTCTGTCGCGATCAGCGCCGCCAACACCCATGACAGCCTGGCCGCCGAACCGCTGGTCCGGAGCATCCCGCCGATCCGCTCGCGCCGAGGACCGCGACGCCGCAAGCCCGCCATGCTGCACGGTGACAAGGGATACGACTACCCCCACCTGCGGGCCTTTCTCCGCGGCCGGGGCATCATCCCGCGCATCGCCCGCCGCGGCATCGAATCCAGCCGACGGCTCGGCCGGCACCGCTGGGTCGTGGAACGAACCGTCTCCTGGCTGGTCGGTTACCGCCGCCTCCATCGGCGTTATGAGCGTCGAGCCGATCACTTCGCGTCCTTCGTCGCCATCGCCGCGGCCCTCATTTGCTACCGCCGACTCACCAAATGAGTCACCCTCTAAGCAGCTTGTCCACGTCTCTCCTCGCTCGAGTGCGCAGGTTCCTGCCGGACGGCCGAGACCGTCCGGCAGGAACACGGGTCCGATGCCCGAGGCCGAGGCGGCGTCACCACCTCAGGAGTAGTAGATCTTCCAGCCCGTCTTGTAGGGCGCCTTGGCCGTTGCGGTGGTGCTGCTGCCCAGTGACCCGCAACTGGAGGAGCGCCACCCCTGCTGCTGGACGTAGATGCCGTGATCGCCGTTGATCGTGGAGCGGGCCTTGACCGTGCCGCTCGTTTTGACACCGTAACTCGTCGACATGCTCTTCTCGATGCCGGCGTTGACCTCGGCCGAGATCTTGGCGAACACCCCTGCGGAAATCTCACCGCTGACCTTGGCTCCGACCGAGTAGGTCTCGGTTCCCGTCTTCGTCGCGGTGAAGGAGAACTTCTGCTTCTGGCTCGTGTTGTTCTCCACGAAGGTGGCGAACTTCTTACGGAACACTCTCTTGCTGACCAGGGGCGGCTTGACCGAGATGGAGCACTTGGCGGCGAGGGCGGCGCCGAACCAGCCGCACCACCGCCTGCGCTGCCCAGCCATCCTGCCTACCAGCAGATTCTGGCTATCTTCGCCGATGCCGACCGGCCTCTGCGCGCCCGCGACCTGTGCCAGGCCCTGGACCTGCCCATCGTGGCCAAGCACACCGAGAACATCCGTTCCAAGCTCAAGCGCCTGGTCGGCCGCGGCGTCCTCATCGAGACCGAGCCGGGCTTGTTCGTTCGGCCGCGCCCGTAGTCCGGTGACGAGCCTCCGACCAGCTCGCCTTGCCCAATCCCAGTGGCGAAGGGGACATCAACTCGCGAACCGCCCTCTCAGGGTGGCGTTCACCACCATGGTGATCGCCTGCCGGGGGTTCTTGCGGGTTACATAGGTGGCCTGGGCGTGCAGGAGTTCCGCCTCGTTCTGGCCGTGCCCGCCGGTGATGGCCATCCCCGCATCTGGCCCGAAATTTGCTATATTTAGTAAATGGTGAATTTGTCGGCGACGCTGTCGCTGCATGGTTGCGCTCTTCGTTACGCCGACAGCGGCGGTGACGGTGTGCCACTGGTGTTCTCGCACGGCGCTGGGACCGATCATGTGATGTTTGACGCTCAGCGCGAGTATTTGCATGCCCGGGGATATCGGGTCGTCGTGTGGGACATGCGCAGCCACGGGTTATCTCGCCCAGCCGGTGCCGGCTTCACCGCCGAACGGGCGATCGCAGACCTGCGCGCGCTGATCGAGCACCTCGCGCTTGATCGGCCGGTGCTGGTGGGACAGTCGCTCGGCGGCAACCTCAGTCAGGCGATCGTGCGGCGGTATCCGGACCTGGCCCGGGCGCTGATCGTGATCGGCGCGGCGTGGAACACGGCGCCGTTGTCGTGGAAGGAGTATCTGCTGGTGAAGATGGCCGCGCCGAGCCTGGCGATGATCCCGGCCAAGAACCTTCCCCGCCTGATGGCGGAGGCCTCCGCGGTGAGCAAGGCCGCGCGGGCAGATGCCCAGCGTGCCTTCTCGCAGTTGTCGAAGAAGGAGTTCCTCCAGGTGTGGCGGGCAACCGTCGAGTTCCTCACCCCCGCTCCCGGCTTTCGCACGCCGGTGCCGCTGTGTCTGATCCGTGGCGAGCACGACCGGACCGGCAACATCGCCTCGGCCATGCCCCGATGGGCTCAGGCTGAAGGCGTCGAGGAGGTCGTCATCCCCGGTGCCGGCCACATCGCGAACCAGGATGCCCCTCAGACGGTGAATAAGGCGATCGAGGTGTTCCTGCGTACGGTGTCGGCATCGAGGCGGGCACAGTGATGAGCGTGGCCAGGCGCCGCGCGTTCATCACGTCGGTAGGTGACCTGCTGGCCTCGTGGAATCTGCCGCACGCGACCGGCCGCGTCTATGGGCTGCTCTTGGTCACCGAGGAGCCCGCCTCTCTCGACGCGATCGCCGCCGAACTGGAACTGAGCAAGGGGGCGGTGAGCACCTCGGTACGGCAGCTGGACTCCTGGGGGCTTGCCCGAGTGATCCCGCAGCCCGGCAGCCGCAGACTTCTCATCGAAGCCACCGCCGGGATCGAGACGCTGTTGGAGGCCAGCCATGCGCGGGCCAGAACCCTGATCGCCGCCCTGCGCGACGGCGAAGACCTGGTCAATCCTGGCCCGGCACAAGATCGGCTCCACGACGTGATCGGGCTGTTCGCCAGCTATGTCGACGTCGGAGAGCAGATGCTCAGCAGATGCCGTCACACTCGATGAGGTCTTCCAACTCCCACTATCTGCGCGTCGGCGGGAGCCCCTTTCCCCGATCGCCCTGCGGGAAGCTCCCCCGTCGCGGCCAAGCGTCAGAACAGGGTGTCGCGCACGCGCAGGGACCGGTACCCGGTGGGGCCGAGCTGGGCGAGTTCCCCTTCGATGTCAACGTCGATGGAGCCGAAGAAGTTGATGTTCTCGCTGTGGGCTGGGGAGATGTGGGCGAGCGCCTCGTCGTCGATGCGGCGCCCAGCGTGGCGCATCGATTCCACCGCCAGACCGTAGTACTCGGTCGTCCAGGTGACCACGGCGTTGGTGACCAGCGTGAGGCACCAGGCTTATTCGGTCTGCTCTCCAGGTGGCGGGCGCGGATCGTTCCTTCGTGGGCATACAGCAGGTCCCGCTTGAGCGCGTGCAGCGACCCACCCTTGTTGAGCTGCCGGGAGATCTTCCGCCGGTACGCCGGATCGGACAGGTACCGGGCGGCGTAGATGGTGCGTCGGAGCGCCCCGTACTCCTTCAGTGCTGCGGCGAGGGCGTTCTGCCGGCTGGAGGCTGAGAGCTTGCCGACCAGTAGTGAGGCGGTGGCGTGCCCGAACTTGAGCGACCCGGCAAGGCGGAGCAGGTCGTCCCAGTGCGCTGCGATCAGATCGAGGTTGGCTCGGCGGGTCAGCAGCGGCCCCGCGAGCGGGAACGCCATCTCGACCTGCGATTTCAGGCCGGTCCGGTAGAGGGTGATCTTGCCCAGGTCCCGGATGCGTGGGGACAGTTGCAGCCCGAGCAGGTCGAACAGGCCGAAGTTGACCAGCGTCACGCCATGCGTGTCGGTGGCGTGCTCGGTGATCGGGATGTCGGTGGCGTTGCCGAGGATCTCGTCCAGCACGTAGTGCGCCTCGCGCTTGGTCGCCACGATGATCTTCGTGCCGTAGGTGGTGTGCTGGTCGGTCACGTGCGTGTACGTCGACAGCCCTTCGTGCGCGAAATACCTGCTCAACGCCTTGGCGGTGACGGACTTGCCGCGAGTGGGGAACCGCTGGCCATCAGAGGAGGACAAGGTGCCGGAGCCGAAGACCGCCGTCAGCGGCAGCTTCTGGTGGTAGCCGATCAGCGCCAGGTTCGCCGCGCGCAGCGTCTCCTCCCGCAAATACCACTCGGCGTCCAGGCCAGGACGTCGTAGGAGATCCCGCAGGCGTCCGCAATGCGGGTCAGCCCGAGGTTGGTGGAATACGCGATCAGCACAGCGATCAGGTTCCGCTTCAACTCCGGGGTGCGGGCCTGCTTGCCGCCGGCGTCGGTGAAGCAGTCCAGGAAGCCGGTGCGCTTGTCCATCTCGATCAACAGCGACACGATCGGCGCGAACGGCAGCATCTCGGTCAGCTCGGCCTTCAACGCCACCGCCTCGGCGGGGATGTCCTCCGCCGACAGCGGGGAGATCACCAGATCGCCTGCCTCGTCCAAGCGGACCGGGCCGTCACCGGCGGTCAGGGTCTGCTCCAGCTCGCCCAGCGCCGTGTGCAGCTCGTCGGCCACCTGGGCCAGACCCGTGGTGGCGTCGGCGGGCTTGCCGACCAGCCGGCAGAACTCCACCCTCTGATCCGCCCATTTGGCCGGGGTCAGCAGGTATGCGGCCGGATCGGCATAACGGCGCGAACCCGGCACCCACACATCTCCCGCCCGCAGGGCGTCTCGCAGCGCGAGCAGCACGCACAGCTCCCAATAGTGCCGATAAGCGCTGGTGTTGCCCCTGGTGGCCGCAGTCTTCAGATAGCCGCGCCAGCGGGCCGGCACGAAGGTTGTCGGCGCGTCCGCCGGGACCTTGCGGGCGCTGGTGGCGTTCAACTCCCGCAGGATCTCCACCGCCGTCAACAGGTGGACCGCAGCGGTGCCGCCAGCGAAGGGCACCGCCTCCAGCACCTGTGGCGTGAACTGCCGCAGATACCCGTACGAGCCCTTCAGCGCGGCCAGGTGTCCATGATCACGCGGCAATGGAGGCAGAGCGCCCGACTGCGCCGAGCGCAGCCGTTCCCACCCGATCCGCTCACCGCGGATCAGCCCGCCGACCTCCTCGTCCGGCACCGTCGGGTCGGCGACGATGGCCAAGATCGCGTCCAACAGCGCCTGCCGGTCCTCCCCGGACTTGGCACGCTCGGCCAGCGCGTCCCGCATCCGGTGCGCCGCCTTGCTCTCCCGCGCCGACACTGCCTGATCGAACAACTGCACGACCTCATCCAGCACCTCGGTCGCCGACTGCGCCACCAACGTCAGCAGGATCGGATACCGCCGCTCCGACTCACGCCGCTGCAACGCCTGCGCCGTCAACCGGCGGCCCACCATCGCCAGAAACCGCCGCCGCTCCGCCGGCAGCACCGACAGATCCAGAGCGTGCGCGTCCATCCCGCGCAGGAACTCCAGCTTCGCGATCTCGGCCTTCACCTCGGCGGGCGAGGCCTCCACCGGACCCTTGCCCAGCCACCGCAGCCGGGTCATCCCGATCGCCGGATCGGTCACCAGCAGCCCGCCCAGCCCGACGCGGCGCTCGTCGGTGAACTCGTGTGCCAGCCGGTCGAACGTCTCCTGCCGTGCAACCTCGCGGGCGTGCGCAACCCGCTTCACCACAGTCACCGGCCCCGGCCGGAGCACTTTCGCCGAGATCAGGTACTCACCCGCCAGCCGGAACAGCAGCGTCGGCGAGTCGTGCTCCATCGCCCGCGCCAGCAGGAACTCATCCAGCTCCTTCAGCTCCGGCGAGCCCGCCGGCCGCCATCTCAGGTACTTCGCGACCAGCCGCAGATGGTCCGTACGGGTCTTCACGCGACGCCCGTAGGAACGGGATCACGTCCGGATCGACGCCGAGCTGTTCGGCCAGCCGTGCCACCGCTGCCCGTGGCGCTGACGCCACGTCGTCCGGCACGAACCCCAACCACGGCAGCGTGCACAACGCGACAGCAAGCCCCAGCCGGTCCGCCAGCCCCCGACCACGGCCGGGATCGATGAACGCCACGTCCGCCGGGGTCAACGTGAAGAACCGGAACAGCTCCTCCCGGCCGATCTCCGGGAACCTCCGCAGGCCCTCCAGCTCCTCTTCCGTGAACACCGGAGCGACCACCCAGCAACCTCCTGCCAGAGCCCGAAGATCCCCGGCTCAGGAGCCTACCGCCGCATATCCGCCCGAATTTTCCCGAGTACTACGGCGACCCCCAGGGCGGCGTCCAGGGTGCGGGCGTGCTCGGCCAGCAGGCGGTCGGGGTCGGAGGGGAGGCTGAGCGCGGTCAGCGCCTCAGTCCGGACCGCCTCCCACTGGGCGCCTTCCAGCAACTCGGCCTGCGGGTTGCGCCACCGGGTAGAGGCCTCGGCGTAGATCTCGCGGCGCTTGAGGGCCCGCCAGAACCGCTCCAGCACGCACAAAGCGTAGGCGTGCCGGCTCACCGAAGCGCCGGCGCGCACTGGATGGCCGAACACCAGGCGCTTCCACGGGCCGTTCACCACGCCGGCGTCGATGAGGCGGCCCGGGATCAGCGGAGCGGGCAGGCGACTGCGATAGGCGAGCACACCCGGCAGCGCCTTCATCGCCTCCAGCACCGGCGTACCCTCGGCGTTCGCGCCGAAGACGATCACCCCGGGCAGCACCTTCAACAACCCCGACACCGTGGTGTAGCGGCCGACCAGCTCGGCCCGCCAGTCATCGGGATCGGCGGCGTCCGCCGGCAGCACACTGTCGTTCACCACCACCAGCGCCGCACGCAGATCGGCGCGAGAGACGACCGCCTCGATCGCCTCCCACACCTCCGCCACGCGGACCTCCTCCTCCGGGCCGCCCCAACCGTCGGAGGCGAACAATGCCTGCACCGCGACCGCCAGCCGCGCGGAGGCCTTGGCAAGCTTGGGGTGCTTGCGGACCTTCTCCTTGTCGGAGGCGTTCTGCGCCTTGTTCACCAGCTCGGTCGCCATCAGCAGATCGAGCAGCTCCAGGGTGTCGTCGACCGACTTGCCCTCCAGATGCCGGACCATGGCCAGCAGCGTCGCCAGCCTGCGGCCGTCCGGATGCCGGCGCAGCGCCGAGGCATCCGCGCGCATCCCGTACTTGGCCAGCTCCCCCAACCGGCGCGGCGGCACCAGGGCTTCGGCCCCCAGGTTCGCGAGCCCCAGGTTCCCGATCTCCGCCACCTGGTCGAGGACCTTGATGATCGTCGGACCGGACGCCCGTGGCGTCACCCCCTTGCGCCACCGCCCCAGATCCGACACCCGCGCCCCGGCAGGAACCTCCAGCAACTGGTCCAGGACGTAGCGCTGGCCGGCCGTCAGCAGCCCCTCCAGCATCCCCCCACAGCCGCATGGTCGCCTCATCCCGCACCCGCGCAACCAGCCGCGCCAACGTCGTCACGCCCGGCAGCAGCACCTTGCGCTCCCGCAGCCACCCCACCCCATCGGTGAAGATCGCTTTCGGGCCGTCACCCGACGTCCACGACCGGGCCGCCACCCACGCCGCGAACTCCTCCTCCACGTCGGTGAAGTCCCTCCACCCGTACGCCCGCCGGATGTCCCGCTGATGATCGAACGGCGTCTCACGCCGCTCGGTGTACCGCTTCACCTGCGAGGGGTCCTCGATCTCCAGCTGCTCGGCCACGAACTCCAGCACCGCACCCGGCATCCAGCGGATCCTCCAGGAACGTCCCCAGCCACCGCACCGTCACCAGCTGGAGCGCGAACCCGAGCCTCATGTGCTCGCCGCGCCGCCGTCCGACCAGCGTCCGATCCTCGTCGTCGAGGAAGAACACCCGCTCCAGATCCGCCCGCGGCGGAGGCCCCGCGAACCGCCCGTACGCGGCAGCCTCATCATCGGCCAAGAACTCCACCGGCATGCCCGCAAAGTAGGGCCAACCGACGGACAGACCACCCACAGCGATCAAACCGTTACGAGATCCCCGCCTATTCGACGTTCCACCTGGATCGGAACGACGAGTGGCGGTAAGCCGCGCCCTGAGGGCTCGCTAACGCCACTGGCCGTTCCATTGCTGCTCAACCCCCGAGACCCGCCCACGACTACGGGGAATACGGGGACTGCGGCGGTTTCTGGGACTCCGGGGGCGCCGCCCACGCCAGCAGCCGCGCCGCCAGCGCGCCGACCTCCTCACGCAGCGCCTCCGGCGCCAGCACGGTGAACGGCCACCCCACCCCGGCCAGCAGCTGCGCCATCCCGTCCAGTCGCTCGACCCGGGCCGTCAGCAGCACCCCCTCAGGCGCCTCGGCCAGCACCGCGAACGACGCCGGGATCCGCGCCCGCGCCTGCTCCACCGTCGTCTCCAGCAGCACCCGCACCTCGTGCCGGTACGGCACCGCCGACAGCGACCGCACCACGTGCCCCGCCGCGTCGAACCCCTCCGGGACCTCGAAGGCCCGCTCGGTGCGCGCGGCACCCGCCACCCGGTCCACCCGGAAGGTGCGCACCTCGCCGCTGCGGTGGTCGTACCCGGCGACGTACCACCGCCCGGAGTGGAAGACGATGCCGTAGGGGTCCAGGTCCCGCTCCGACGGCTCCCCCCGCCAGGACCGGTAGGCCAGCCGTACCGTGCGCCCCCGCCGGGCGGCGTCGGCCAGCGCGAGCAGCGGCCCCGCCTTCGGCGCCGGCGCCGGGACCGGGTCGCGGGTGTGCTCCAGGGTCTGCCAGACCGCTTCGACCCTCTCGCGCAGGGCCCGCGGCAGCACCCGGTTGATCTTCGCCAGCGCGCTCTCGGTCGCCGTCTCCCCCACCGCCAGCCCGGTCCGCCGCCCGGCCAGCAGCCCCAGCACCACCGCCGTGGCCTCGTCGTCGGTGAGCATCAGCGGCGGCAACCGGTAGCCGGGCAGCAGCCGGTAGCCGCCGTGACGGCCCCGCTCGGCCTCCACCGGCACCCCGAGCCCGGTCAGCCTCACCGCGTAGCGGCGCACGGTGCGCTCGTCCACCTCCAGCCGGGCCGCCAGCTCCCGGCCGGTCAGACCGGGCGCCGCCTGCAGCAACTCCAGCAGCGCCAGAACCCGGGCGGCCGTCATCGAAAACTCCTCGGAAATCAGGACCGGAACTGCCCGGATTCGATCCTACGGTGAGACCAGACGACGAGAGAACGGATGACGACCATGAACGAGACCACCGCCTCCCAGTACGGCACCGCGACCCCGGCCGGCACGGGCACCTACGTCCTCGTGCCCGGCTTCTGGCTCGGCGCCTGGGCCTGGGAGAAGGTCACCGCCCGCCTGCGCGCCGCCGGCCACCACGTCCACCCCGTCACCCTCACCGGCCTCGGCGACCGCGCCCACCCGGCCACCCCGGAGACCGACCTGGAGACCCACATCCAGGACATCGTCGACACCATCGTCCGGGCCGACCTGCACGACGTGATCCTCGTCGCCCACAGCGGCGCCGGCGCGCCCGTCACCGGCGCCGCCGACCGCGTCCCCGGGCGCATCGCCCGGGTGGTATACGTCGACAGCGGCCCGCTCGCCGACGGCATGACCCAGCTGGACATGAACGAGCCCGAGTGGAACGCCTTCATCGAGCGGCGCGTCGCCGAGCGGGGCGGCGGCACCGCCTACCCGCCGCTCTCCTGGGAGGAGCAGGAGAAGGCCGGCGCCAGCACGGAGGGCCTGGGCGAGGCCGAGCGCGCGCTCTTCGCCGCCCGCGCCACCGCGCAGCCGTACCGGACCATGACGCAGCCGCTGCGGCTCACCGGCGCGGCCGACCACCTGCCCAAGACGCTGGTGGCCTGCTCGTTCCCGCTGGAGCAGGTCCACGCGATGATCGCCGCCGGGCACCCGTTCTTCGCGGCGCTGGCCGGGCCGGAGTGGAGCTTCGCGGAGCTGCCCACCGGCCACTGGCCCATGTTCTCCAGGCCCGCCGACCTCGCCGATCTCCTCGGTGCTCTGGCGGGACGGTCTTGAGGATTCTGATCCGTCCCGACGACTTTACAATGTAGATCGAATAGTGCGGCCGGGGAGCGGGGACACCCGGCCGCACGCGCCCCCTCACCGCCGGGCGGCGGGCTCCCCGGCCGGCTCGGCGAACCACTCCCGGGCCGCCGCGGAGGTCAGCCGGGCCAGCTGCCGCTGCCCCGCGGCGTTGGGGTGGAAGAAGTCCCACCCGCTGACCTGCTCCAAGGTGAAGCGGTAACCGAACACCGCGCCGCCGTCGGACCGGCAGGACGGGCCGTACGCCGCGCACACCTCGGCCAGCGCCCGGTTGTAGGCCGCCACCCGCGCCCGCACCCGGTCGCGGCGCGCCCGGTCGGCCGGGGCGGTGGACAGCGGCCGCGCCAGCATCACCGGGCAGATCCGGCCGACCGCCCAGACGGCACGGGCCGCCGCGTTGCCCTTGCCCACCCGCCACAGCCGCTTGACGTCGGGGATGCCGGCCACGAACACCCGGGCTCCGGGCCTGCCCTCCTTCAGCTTCCGCAGCGCCGCGGCCACCCGCTCCCGGTAGACCGCCACCGGCGTCATCTTGCGCTCCTCCGCCACGCACGCGTCCTGGGCGCCGACCAGGACCGTCACGTAGTCGGCCCGCCGCGCGACGGCCCTGGCCACCTGCCCGGCCAGGTCGGCGCTGGTCGCCCCGGGGACGGCGAGGTTGACGTTGTGCCCCTCGACCGCGCCGTCCCGCGCCAGCAGCCGCAGGTAGTGGCTGCGCACCTGCTCGTGGTCCCCCGCCGACCACGAGCGCGAGGTGCACGAGACGTACCAGCCGCAGGCGTTGAACCCGGCGCTGATCGAGTCGCCCAGGGCCGCCATGACCGCCGGCCGCCACACCGCGGCGGCCGCCGGCTCCGGCGCCGTCCATCCTGCCGCCAGCAGCGCCGACGCCGCCGACACCGCTGTGAACACCATCACAGTCCTGCGGGCCATGACACCTCCGGCCGCGTGATCGCTCCTGCTACGGATGTATCACCGCAGGTCGCCGCGGCGCCGGAAGTCGACCGACTCCTTTGGTTCCCTTGACGGAGCGCCGGGGGCGTGCCCTCCGCGCCGGGGTCGCCGTCGAACGCGTTCAGTTTCCGCCTAGAGTGTCAGGGGTGAGAGTCGCGCCCGGACTGACCCGTCCTCTCGTCGTGAGAACCACACCCGTCGCCGACCCGGGCGACCTGCTCACCCGGCTCCCCGCCGCCGCCCCCTACGCCTGGATCAGGCGCGGGGAGGGCCTGGTGGCCTGGGGCGAGGCCGTCCGGGTGGACGTGCCGCCCGGCCCTCGGCGCTTCGAGCGGGCCCGCGAGCGGCTGGCCGCCGTCTTCGCCGCCGCCCACATCGACGACGAGGTGCACGCCCCCGGCTCCGGCCCCGTCGCCTTCGGCTCCTTCACCTTCGACGCCGACTCCCCCGGCTCGTCCCTCGTCGTCCCCCGCACGATCCTCGCCCGCCGCGGCGGCCGGGCCTGGCTGACCACCGTCGGCGAGGGCGCCCTCGGCGAGGCCGCCCCGCTCCGCTCCCCCGGCGCGATCCGGTACGGCGACGGCAGCCTGACCGCCTCCCAGTGGGAGCAGGCCGTGGCGCAGGCCGTACGGCGGATCCGCTCCGGCGCGCTGGAGAAGGTCGTGCTCGCCCGCGACCTGACCGCCGTCGCCGAGCACCCCATCGACGTCCGGCTGCTGCTGTCCCGCCTGTCGGCGCGCTTCCCGGAGTGCTACACCTTCTCCTGCGCCGGCCTGGTCGGCGCCACCCCCGAGCTGCTGGTCCGCCGCACCGGCCAGACCGTCGAGTCCCTCGTCCTGGCCGGGACCACCCCGCGCGGCGCCGATCCGGCCGACGACGTCGCGCGCGGCACGGCCCTGTTCGCCTCCGCCAAGGACCGCCACGAGCACGCCTGCGCGGTCGACTCCGTCCGACGGACCCTCACCCCGCTCTGCGCCGAACTGGACGTCCCCTCCCAGCCCGAGCTGCTCGTGCTCCCCAACGTCCAGCACCTGGCCAGCCCGGTGACCGGCCGCCTGGCGGACGGGCTCTCGGTCCTGGACGTGGTGGCCGCCATGCACCCCACCGCGGCCGTCGGCGGCACCCCCACCCCGGCCGCCCTGCGGGTCATCCGCGAGCTCGAGGGCATGGACCGCGCCGGATACGCCGGGCCGGTCGGCTGGGTGGACGCCCGCGGCGACGGCGAGTGGGGCATCGCGCTGCGCTGCGCCCGGATCGAGGGCTCCCGGGCCCGGCTGTTCGCCGGCGGCGGCATCATGGGCGACTCCGACCCGGCCGCCGAGCTGGCCGAGACCCGCGCGAAGTTCCGTGCCATGCGCTACGCCCTGGAGGGCTGACCGCCCCGGTGAGCCCGGCCGCGGGCGCCGCGCGGCCGGGGCCTCGTCCGCGCGGCGGCCGCGGCGGTCAGCGGGCGTGGTGCTTGCCCTTGCGCCGGTCCTTCAGCCGGACCACGATGAAGATCACGATCGCGAGCAGCACGACGCCCAGGACGGCCTTGGAGACGATGCCCATGTAGTCCTCGACGAGGTGGTAGTTCTCGCCGAGCGCGTAGCCCGCCATCACGAAGGCCGTGTTCCAGATGAGGCTGCCCATCAGGGTGAGCAGGGTGAAGATCGAGATCGGCATGCGCTCGACCCCGGCCGGGATCGAGATGAGGCTGCGGAAGATGGGGATCATCCGCCCGAAGAAGACCGTCTTCTTGCCGTGCCTGGCGAACCAGGCCTCGGTCTTCTCGATGTCGGCGACGTTGATCAGCGGCAGCTTGGAGGCGATGAGGACCACCCGCTCCCGGCCGAGCAGCGCGCCGATCGCGTACAGCGCCAGCGCGCCGATCACCGACCCCAGGGTGGTCCAGAGCACGGCGTCGAACAGGGTCATGTTCCCCCGGCTCGCGGTGAAGCCCGCCAGCGGCAGGATCACCTCACTCGGCAGGGGCGGGAACAGGTTCTCGAGCGCGATCGCGATCCCGGCCCCGGGCGCTCCCAGGGTCTCCATAAGGCCGATCGCCCACCCGGCGACTCCGTCGACAGTCGTTGAACTCATGGGACAAGGCTAGGGAACCCGGGATATGCCATGCATGAGGCACACCGCCCTCCTCGGATGGACTCGACCGCAGTCCGAGGGTGCGGAAAACCCCAAGCGGACGCCACGTGATCTCCGGCCGCCGGTGCTCCACTCACAGGGGGCCTTGCTTCTCGACGTCCTCGCACGTCAGAGCGGCACTCCGGGCGCCAGTGCGGCGGACCCCCGGCGGCCGCGGCCGGTTCCGCCCGTCCCCGCGGCGGTGCCCCGGCCCGCGCGGCGGAGGCCGGCACCGTCGGAGAATGTGACCTATCTCATAGTTTCCCGAGCCGGAGATCACCGTCACGCCTTGCGGAGGTAGACCCTCTCCCCCGGCTCGATCTCCGCCTGTCCGGCCGTCAGCGTGGCCACCCAGTCGGGGAAGAGCGCCAGCTCCGACTCGCGCACCGCCACCCGCAGCTCCACCCGCGCCCCGTAGGCCGCCCCGCGCACCTCGTACGGCGAGACCCGCAGGTCGTTCTCCAGCCGCCCGGCGCGGACGTGGTCCACGGTCACCGTCATGACCCTGGCCGGCACCATCTCCACGGTCCGGGCCACGTCCAGGGTCTTGCCGACCGCCCCGCCGTAGGCGCGGACCAGCCCGCCCGCGCCCAGCTTGACGCCGCCGAAGTAGCGCGTGACCACCGTCGCCACGTCGCCCAGCCCCCGGCGCAGCAGCGTCTCCAGCATGGGGGTGCCCGCCGTGCCGCCGGGCTCGCCGTCGTCGTCGGCCTTCTGCAGCCGCCGGTCGCCGATCACGTAGGCCGAGCAGTTGTGCGTGGCGTCGGGGTGCAGCTCCTTGCGCGCGGCGACGAAGGCCCGCGCCTCGCGCTCCGAGGTGACGGGGGCGACGGCGCAGACGAACCGGGACCGCTTGATCTCGATCTCGTGCTCGACGGGTTCTTCCGGTGTCAGGTACGGCTCGGCCACCCGGTCAGTGTATTCACGCATCCCGCTTTACAACATAGATCAAGAGCGTGGCGACCTGGCCGGACGCCGCGCCCCCGGAACCGGGGCCTGCGGGGCTCTCCCGGCGCTGGGTTCTCCCGGGACGCGGGCACCCGCGCCCCGGGGACTCGAGGATTCCGCGCACGGCCTCGTCCGGATCACCGCTCGGATGCCAGTCCGGCGACGACGGCGCGAGGCCCTTCCCGGGCGCCGCCGGCCAGGCGTTCCCCCTTCTCTCCTCTTCCGCGCCGGCCACGAGCAGCTTGTAGACGATCCAGTCGCGGATCCGCTCCTCCCTCGCCTTCCCTGGATCGACCTGCCATTCCCGCCAGTCCGTGACCAGATAGACGAACTGGAGGAACTCCTGCTGCTCCCCCGGCGCCGGTCCCGCTCCTTTCCGCCACCGGGCGGATCTGCCAGGATCGGATGATCCGTTCGCGTGCGGACGGCCGGCCACGGCCGACGCCTTCACCGCGTAGATCGATATCGGAGGTCCCGGTGCCCGAACAGCTCGAAGCGATGCCGACCGACTGGACCCGGGCGCTGGCGGTCGTCGCCCACCCCGACGATCTGGAGTACGGCACCGCCGCCGCGATCGCCCGCTGGACCGGCGAGGGCCGTGAGATCTTTTATGTGCTGGCCACCAGGGGCGAGGCCGGCATCGACACCCTGGACCCGGTCAGGGCCGCTTCCGTGCGCGAGCGCGAGCAGCGCGCCAGCGCCGCGGTGGTCGGGGTGACCTCGGTCGAGTTCCTCGGCCACCGCGACGGGGTGATCGAGTACGGCACCGCCCTGCGGCGGGACATCGCCAGGGCGATCCGCCGTCACCGGCCGGAACTGCTGATCACCATCAATCACCACGATACCTGGGGCGGGACTTCCTGGAACACCCCCGACCACCGGGCCGTGGGCCGGGCGGTGCTGGACGCCGCCGCCGACGCGGGCAACCGCTGGATCTTCCCCGACCGGTCCTGGGACGGCCCGGCCCCCTGGAACGGCGTGCGCTGGGTCGCCGTCAGCGGCTCCCCCTCCCCCACCCACGCCGTCGGGGTGGACGGGCACCTGGAGACCGCCGTCCGCTCCCTGCTGGAGCACCGCGCCTACATCGAGGCCCTGACGGACCGGGATCCGGAGGAGTACTGCCGCGCCTTCGTCGAGGAGGTCGTCTCCGGGGCCGCCGCCCGCTTCGGCGGCCGGCCCGCCGTGAGCTTCGAGCTGTTCACCCGCTGACCCGCGACCGCGCGTCCCCGGCGGGAGAGCGCCGGGAGCGCGGGATTCACCGTCCTGCCACGGCGCCAGAGCAGCGCGTTGCCCGGTCGTTGACCCGCCGTTCACCTGCGGTCACCAGGATCGGGCGCCGACCGACCCGAACCCCTCCCGGAGGCGCCATGCGTCCCCTGTCCCGGCTCTCCCTCACCGCCCTGGCCGTCCTGGCCTCCTGCCTGGCCATCGTCCCCGTGCCGGCCGCACAGGCCGCACAGCCCGCCCCCGGCTCCGGCCCGCCCGCCGTACGGCCCGCGGCCGAGACCCCCGCCCTCTTCGACGACGAGGCGGGCGGCAACGCCAACGGCGACGACCCGGCGATCTGGGTGCACCCCACCGTCCCGGCCCGGAGCCTGGTGGTCGCCACCGCCAAGGAGGGCGGCCTGCACGTCCACGACCTGAAGGGCGACCGGATCCAGCACGTGCCCGCCCCGGCCGCCCCCGGGCGCGGCGACGAGCCCGGCCGGTTCAACAACGCCGACGTCGTCTACGGCTTCGGCGGCCGGGACCTGGTCGTGGTCTCCGACCGGGGCCGCGACCACATCCGCTTCTACGCCGTCGACGCCGCCCGGGCCGCGGCGGGCCGGGCTCCGCTGACCGACGTGACCGACCCGGCCGCGCCGTTCGTCTTCAACGACACCCAGCAGGGGGTCAACGACGCCGAGACCGCCTACGGCCTGGCCGCCTGGCAGGACGCGACCGGCGTCTACGTGCTGGTCAGCCGGCGGCACACGACCACCGTCGCGCTGCTGCGCCTGAAGGCCGTCACCGGCGGGAGGGTCGGCTACGAGGAAGTCCGCCGGATCGACCTGCCGGCCTCCTTCACCCTGCCCGGCGGCGCCGTCTGGAGCCCGTGCCTGGAGCCGGGCGAGAAGCCGCAGGTGGAGGGCATGGTCGTCGACGCCGGGCGGGACGTGCTCTACGCCGCCCAGGAGACGGTGGGCATCTGGCGGATCCGCGCCGACCTGACCGGCACTCCGGTGCTGATGGACAAGGTGCGCGGGTACGGCGTGCCGGGCGCCTACGACCCGCAGACCGAGGAGTGCGCCTACGGTGAGGACCCCGGCTTCGGCGGCGAGCACCTGACGGCCGACGCCGAGGGGCTGACCATCTACCACCGCTCGGGCGGGCGGGGCTACCTGCTGGCCTCCAGCCAGGGCGACGGCACCTTCTCCGTCTACCGGCTCGAGGGCGCGGGCGGCCACCTCGGCCGCTTCCGCGTCGGGGCGGGCCGCGGCATCGACGGGGCCGAGCACAGCGACGGCGCGGCGGTGCTGAACGTGCCGCTCGGCGGGCGGTACGGCAGGGGCCTCCTGGTCGTCCACGACGGCGTGAACACCCCGGCCGACGGCGAGCGGGAGAACACGAACTTCAAGTTCGTCGCCTGGGAGGACGTCGCCCGCCCGCTCCGCCTGGCCGTCGACACCCGCGGCTGGCACCCCCGCGGCTGACCTCTCCTCCGCCGCCCGGCCGCCGCGGGAGGTCAGCGGCCGGTGTCCAGCAGGGAGTTGCAGAAGGGCCGCTGGAACGGCTGGTAGCGGGCGCACGGATCGTCGTCGTACAGCCAGCGCGGGCCCGGCCCGGGCGCCGGTCCCGACCCCTGCGGCCGGGGGCGGTGGGCGGGGCCGGTCGCGTGGGGGCCCTGCCCCCCTGCGGGCCGGTCCGCCCCGGGGCGGGGTCCGCCGGCGGTCCCGCGGCCGTGCCCGCCGCCCCCCGCCGCGGGGCGGCCGGTCCCCGGGCGGGGCCGGACCGGTCCGACCCGGAGCGGTGACGGCACCCGCCAGACGCCGCCGTCCAGCCTGCGCCCCTCGACGCCGCCTCCGTCCGCGTTCCCGCCTCCGTCCGCGTTCCCGGCGCCGCCCGCGCCGCGCTCCCCCGCGTCCGGCGACCGGTCCTCGCCCGGGTGGGCGCGGGCCCGCGGCGCGGGGGACGCCTCCGGGCCCGGCCGGTCCGGGACCGCCGCCGGGGGGCCGGGGGCGGCACCGGGCACCGCGGCCGTCCCGCCGGGCCGGGGGACCGGGACCGGGCTCGCGGGGGCGGTCCCGCCGCCCGAGGCGCCGAAGTCAGCGGTCGCCACGACGACCAGTGCGGCGGTGGCGAGCACCGCACCGGCCAGGGCGTAGGGGTAGGGCCGGCGGTCGCGGATGCGGATGCGGGGCGGCGGACCGTACCAGACCGGGACGGACCTGGGCGCCCGCCCGCCGCCGTGCGCATGACCGTCCCCGTCCGCGTGTCCGCCGGGGCGGCGTTCCCGCTCGGCCCGGCCGGCCGGGCCGACCAGGGGATCGCAGGTGACCGGGGTGTCGTCCTCCCGGCCGCCCCCGTCCCCCGCCGCGCGCCGGCGGTACGGCGGGCGGCCGGCCCGGTACGGCCGGCCGTACCCGGGATCGGTCCCGGGGAGACCGCCACCGGCGCCGGCGGGCGCCGAGGGCCGGCCGGCGGGCGGGTCCGCGGCCTGGTCGTCGTGATCGCGCATCCGGCGACTCCCTCTCGTCCGTCACTGACGGCGATCAGTTTGTCACGCCGGAGAGCCGGTGGTGCGGGTCTCGCCTCACCCGGCCGGCGGCGAGGGGCGGCGGGGACCGGACCGCGGCCGTGCGGCGGCGCCGTGGCACCACGGCGCCGCGGACCGCGGGGCGGCGAGGCCGGGGGCGGGGGCGGGGGCGTGCCCCGCCCCGCCTGCCGCCCCCGCGGCGGGCCTCAGCCGGCGCAGCCGAGATACTCCTCGCGGCGCCGGAGCATGGCGGCCAGCATGAGCGGGAACATCGCCACGTGCGCGGCCGCCATCAGGCCGCCGGAGTCGATGACGCCCGCCCACAGCAGCGGGAAGAGCGGCACGACGGGCACGAACATGGCGGCGCACATCTCCAGCGTGCTCGCCCAGCCGTGGCCCCGGTAGCGCATCCAGACGGCCATGCCGACGGACATGTTCAGCGCCATCACCAGGTAGGCGGGCTCGGGGTCCTCCCGGTGGGACAGGCCCAGCCCCGCGGCGTCCAGGAGCATCCCGAGCAGGGCCATCCCCGCGAACATGGCGATGACCATCTCCACGTAGTGCAGGGCGAACCGGCCCCACCTGCGGGCGGGCGACGCCGGAGGCGCCGTGCGGGTCGTGTGCCCGCCGTGCGCGCGGCGGGGCGCGGGGCCGGAGCCGGCCGCGGGGCCGGAGCCGGCCGCGGGGGCGGCGGGAGTGCCGGCCTCCACCGCCGGGGCCTCCGCCGGCGTCTCCGGCGTGATCTTCTGCGAGGTCTTCGTCGTCATGGCACGAGTCTGCGGGTCCGGCGAAGGAACCCCCCAGGGGTACATCGGTTCAGGTCCGGAAACTTGGGATCCCTGTCTTTCCGACATACAGTCGCCCCATGACCGAACGGCGCGTCACCGTCGTCGCCTACCACGCGGCGGAGCTCCTCGACATCGCCTGCGTGACCAGCACCCTGATCGGCGCCAACGTCCACGGCGCCGCGCCGCCGTACCAGGTGTCCCTGGCCACCCCCGGCGGCAACCCCGTCACCTGCGGAGACGGCATGGTCCTGCAGGCCCAGCAGGCCCTGGAGCGCGTCACCGGTCCGCTCGACACCCTCGTCGTGGCCGGCGGGATCGGGCACCTGGACGCGGCCGCCGACCGGCTGATCGTCGCCCACGTCCGCCGCCTGGCCCGGGAGAGCCGCCGCGTCGCGTCGGTGTGCACCGGGGCGAGCATCCTGGCCGCCGCCGGCCTGCTCGACGGGCGGCGCGCCACCACCCACTGGCGGTGGGCCCGCCACTTCGCCGCCCGCCACCCGGAGATCGCCGTCGACCCCGGCCCGATCTTCATCCGGGACGGGAACATCGCCACGGCGGCGGGCGTCACCAGCGCCCTCGACCTCACCCTCGCCTTCGTCGAGGAGGACAACGACGCCGAGCTGGCGCGGAAGGTCGCCCGCCACCTGGTGACCTACCTGCAGCGCCCCGGCAACCAGGCGCAGATGAGCATGTTCACCGCCGCGCCGCCGCCCGCGGACGGCCTGGTCAGGCGGGTGGTCGAGCACATCACCGGCAACCTCGCCGCCGACCTGAGCACGTCCGCGCTGGCGGCCGGCGCGGGCGTGAGCGAGCGGCATCTGACCCGGCTGTTCCTCAGGCGGCTCGGCCTCACGCCGGGCCGGTTCGTCCGGCGGGCCCGCACCGAGGCCGCCGCGCACCTGCTGGCCTCCACGTCCCTGCCCGTGGCGGGCGTGGCCGCCCGCTGCGGCTTCGGGTCGGCCGAGACCCTGCGCCAGGCGTTCGTCGCCCGCTACGGGATCTCCCCGTCGCGCTACCGGGCGGCGCAGTCCTCCGGCTGACCGCCCCCGGGCCGGTCAGCCGGCCAGGGCCGCGCGGACCGCCGCGCCCGCCGCCTCCCGCACCGCGGCGTGCAGCGCCGCGTTGGCCGCCCGGTCCGTGCGCACCTCCACGATCCGCACGCCGCTGCCGCGCAGCGCCTTGTCCAGCTGCTCCGGCTCGCTCACCGACGTGTACGGCGTGCCGGTCGCCGCGGCCAGGTAGGCCAGGTCCACCCCGTGCGCGGTGCCGAAGAGACGCTCGAACGGGTCGCGGAAGGCGGCCTGGGGCAGCATCGAGAAGATCCCGCCCCCGTCGTTGTTGACCACGACCAGGCACAGGTCCGGCCGGGGCTCCAGCGGGCCGAGGACCAGCCCGTTCTGGTCGTGCAGGAAGGTCAGGTCGCCCATCAGCGCGAACGCCGGGCCGTTGTGGGCCAGCGCCGCGCCCATCGCGGTCGACACCACCCCGTCGATCCCGGCGACGCCCCGGTTGGCCATGATCCTCAACCCCCGCCGCGGCCGCATCGCCTGGTCCAGGTCGCGGATCGGCATGGACGAGCCGACCAGCAGCAGCGACCCGCTGGGCATCAGGTCCGCCAGGTCGCGCGCCAGGCGCGGCTCGCTGAGCCCCGAGCCGTCCAGGACCTCGTCGACCGCGGCCCGTGCCGCCGCGTCGGCGCGCCGCCACGAGGCCAGCCAGCCGTCGTCCCCGGCCGCGACCGGGATCTCCACCGCCTGCGCCACCTGGGTCGCCGAGCGGGTCGGGTCGGGCCAGCGGGTCAGGTCGGGGGCGACCACGATGTGCTCGGGGACGTGCCGCAACCAGGCGAGCAGCGGCTTGGACAGGCTGGGCCGGCCCAGGGTGACCACCACGTCGGGGCGGTGCGCCTCGGCGAACTCCGCGGTGGACAGCAGGTGGTGGTAGGCCGACATCGCGTTGTCGCCGTAGCGGGCGCCGCCGTGCGGCTCCGACAGCACCGGCCACCCTGCCATGCCGGCCGCCGCGACGTACCTGCGGGTGCCGACGGCGCCGTCGCCGACCACCAGCACGCCCCTGCGGGTCGGCGGCAGGTGCAGCGCGGCCGCCGGGGGCGCGACCCGCGCGCGGACCCACGGCCCGGCCGTGCCGCCGTCGAGCGGCTCGCACCAGGAGGCGTCGCCGTCGGGGACCAGCGGCTCGCGGAAGGCCAGGTTCAGGTGGACCGGACCGGGGTCGTACGGCCCCAGCGCGCGCTGGTAGGCGCGGCAGGCCAGGGAGCGCCAGTAGGCGATCTGACCGGGCCGCTCCTCGGGGACGCCCACCTCGGCGAACCAGCGCACCGCCGTGCCGTACAGCTTGAGCTGGTCCGTCGTCTGGCTCGCTCCGGTGTCGCGCAGCTCGGGCGGGCGGTCGGCGGTCAGCACCAGCAGCGGCACCCCGGACTCGTGCGCCTCCATGACCGCCGGATGGAAGTTGGCGGTCGCGGTGCCGGAGGTGCAGACCAGGGCGACCGGGCGCTCGCCGCGCCGGGCCAGGCCCAGCGCGAGGAAGGACGCCGAGCGCTCGTCGATGCGCACGTGCAGCCGGATCCGGCTGTCGGCGTGCGCGGCCAGGGCGAGCGGGGTCGAACGCGAACCTGGCGCGATCACCACGTCCGTCAGGCCGCAGCGCACCAGCTCGTCGACCAGGACGGTCGCGAGCGCGGTCGCGGGGTTCACTGCACCGCCTCCTCAAGGCGCCGCACCCAGCCGGGTGACTCGATCTCGTAACGCGCCAGGGCGGCCTCGTCCACCCCGGGGCGGCGCACCGCCAGCATCCCGTCGACCGGGACGAGCGGGTCGGCCACCACGTCCCCCTCCAGCAGGGCTGCGGTGCCCAGGCCGCAGGCGTAGGGCAGCTCGGGCAGCGCGGCGGCGAGCGCCACCCCGGCGGCCAGTCCGACGGAGGTCTCCACCGCGCTGGACACCACGGCGGGCAGCCCGCAGGCCTCGACCACGCGCAGCGCGGCCGCGACGCCGCCGAGCGGCTGCACCTTGACCACCGCGATGTCGGCCGCCTCGGCCGCCCTGACCTTCAGCGGGTCCTCGGCGCGGCGGATCGACTCGTCGGCCGCGACCGGCACCTCGACCCGCCTGCGCACGCGGGCCAGCTCGTCCAGGGTGGCGCACGGCTGCTCGGCGTACTCCAGGCCGAAGCGGCGGTCCAGCTCGGCGATCCGGGCCGCCGCGGTGCCGACGTCCCAGGCTCCGTTGGCGTCCACCCGGATCCTGCCGGCCGGGCCGAGGGCGTCGCGTACGGCCTCGACCCTGGCCAGGTCGTCGGCGAACGCCTGGCCCTGCTCGGCGACCTTCACCTTGACGGTGCCGCAGCGGGCCCGCCGTACCATCGCGTGCGCCTGCTCGGGGCCGACGGCGGGCACGATGGCGTTGACCGGGACCCGATCGCGCAGCGGCGCGGGCCAGCCGGTGAAGGCGGCCTCCTCCGCGCAGGCCCGCCAGCGGGCGCACTCGGCCGGGCCGTACTCGGGGAAGGGCGAGAACTCCCCCCACCCGGCGGGGCCGTGCAGCAGCACGCCCTCGCGGACGGTCTGCCCGCGGAAGCGGGTCCGCATCGGGATCCGGAAGACCCGCGGCGCCCCGCCGGACCGCTCCCCCGCCTCCCGCCGCGCGCGACCGGACCGCACGCCGGACCCCGGGATCGCGCCCATCACGGCCGGCGCGGGGAGGCGGCGACGGCGGACGCGCGCCTCTCCTCCGGCGCGCCGCGGCCCTCGCGGGCCCCCTCGCCCCCCGACCGCCTGCAGTCGACCGTCACGATCGCCTTGTCCCTTCCGCCGTGCCGGCCCGTTGGTCCTCGTCCGGCGTGTCGGCATTAACCTTACGACCGTGATGGACGGGGCCGTGCACGTGGAGCCGCCCGCCGGCTCCGCCCCCGGGCGGTCCGGCCGGGAGCTGCACGCCGTGACGCTGCCGCCGGGGCCCGAGCTGTTCCGCGCGGTCGCCGCGGCGCTCGACGGCGACGGCCCCGCGCTCCTGCCCCTGGCCCCGGGCCTGCCCGCCCCCGCGCTGCGTGCGGCGCTCGCGGCCCTGCGGCCCACCCGCCTCGACGGACGCCCCTGCCCGGACGGCGAGCCCGTGCCCCCCGAGGTGGCCGTGGTGATCGCCACCAGCGGCACGACCGGCGCCCCCAAGGGGGTGCAGCTGTCGGCCGCCGCCCTGCGCGCCTCGGCCTCGGCCTCCCTGGCCCGGCTGGGAGCCGGGCCCGGCGAGCGCTGGCTGTGCTGCCTGCCGCCCTCGCACGTCTCCGGCCTGCAGGTGCTGGTCAGGTCCCTGCTGGGCGGGACTGAGCCGGTCGTCCACGGCGGCTTCGACCCGCGGGCGGTGCTCGGCTCGGGGGCCGAGCACGTCTCGCTGGTGCCGACCCAGCTCCGCCGCCTGCTCGCCGTCTCGGCGGACCTGTCGGTGTTCCGGACCATCCTGCTGGGCGGGGCCGCGGCTCCCCCCGGCCTGCTCGCCGAGGCCCGGGCCGCCGGCGCCCGGGTCGTCACCACGTACGGCATGAGCGAGACCTGCGGCGGCTGCGTCTACGACGGCCGCCCCCTTGACAATGTAGATCTGCTGATCGGCGACGACGGCCGGATCCGCCTCGGCGGTCCCGTGCTGTTCTCCGGATACCGGCTCCGGCCCGACCTCACCGCCGCCGCCCGCGACGGCGGCTGGTTCGTCACCTCCGACCTGGGCGAGCTGGACGGCGGCCGGCTGCGCGTGCTGGGCCGGGCCGACGACGTGATCAACACCGGCGGCGAGAAGGTCGTCGCGGCAGCGGTGGCCTCCGTCGTGGCCGAGCACCCCGCGGTGACCGACGCGGCGGTGGTCGGCCGCCCGGACCCCGAGTGGGGCGAGCGGGTGGTCGCCGTCGTGGCCTCCCCCGCTCCCCCGTCCCTGGCCGAATTGCGCGCCTTCGTCAAGGAGCGGCTGCCCGCCTACGCCGCCCCCGCCGAACTGGTCGTCCTGCCCGAACTGCCGCTCCTGCCGAACGGCAAGCCGGACCTCGCCGCGCTCCGCCACGGCCGCCGGCGGGAACCGTGAAGGCGTCCCGCACGTCGAAGAGACGACACCGGCAGGAAGGACGAGCCCGATGAAGCCAACCCGCAAGACGTGGGTCTCCGCCGGAGTCGTCGCCGTGATCCTCACCGGTGGCGCGTCCGTCACGGCGGCCGCCTCCGCGGCCGGGATCGGGGGGACCGGTGATCCCGCGCCCGCGGTGGAGCCCGGCCTCCCGGCCCCCGAGGGGGCGGCGCCTCCGTCGCCGACGGTCCCGCCCGCCGCTCCGGAGCCGACCGCCCCGGCGGAGGACTACGTGGTGTCCACGGAGGTCGGCCCCGACCCGGAGAAGGTCGCGCGTTACTGGACCGAGCAGCGCCTCGACGCGGCGCAGCCGATGCCCATGCCGGTGGTCGAGGGCCCCGCGGACGTGAGCGGGGACGGCCCGGTCGGCGCCGGAGAGGGCCCGGTGGACGCGACCGAATAGGCGGCCGCTTCCGGGGCAGAGACGGGGTGGATCGGTTGGTGCCGAACCACCCCATCATATTTTCCCCGTCAAGTCGGGAACAGAACGGTCTTCGGCGGGGTTATTGGTACTGGTGCGCTGAGCGGTCCCCCGGCCGCCCCACCTGGCAGCGTGTCAACACCTACAGCCTGCACACAGACGACTCCGTCATGGAGGAGGTGTCCTCATGCCCCAAACCGCCGCGACCTCTCCCGAGGCCCCGACGACCCTTGAGCAGCTCCTTGACCGAGGGCGAGTCCAGGGTCACCTTTCTCTCGCGGAGCTCCGTCACGCCTTCGCCGAGGCGGGCATCAGCCCCGCCGAGGGGCGGACGATCCTGCGCGACCTCACCGAGGCCGGGGTGAGCCTGGGCGCCGAGGACGAGCCGACGCTCGCCGCGGCGACCAGGAAGGCCGCGACCAGGAAGACCTCGGGCAAGAAGGCCGCCGCCAAGGCGCCCGCCCGCAAGACGACCACCCGCGCGTCCGCCTCGCGCACGGCCGACGGCGCTCCCGCGGGCAGGACCGCGGACGCCGGGAAGACCGCGACCGACGGGAAGACCAGGACCGCCGGGAGCGCCCGCCCCGGCGGGACGGCGGCCGAGCCCGGCATGCCCGACGACCTCGAGGCGCCGCTGGCGGACGAGGAGTGGACCCCCACCGATGAGGCCGAGATCGAGGCGGAGGCCGAGCAGGCCGTCGACCTGGACGACCAGTCCTCGGTCATGGGCGACTCGGTGCACACCTACCTCAAGTCGATCGGCCGCCGCACGCTGCTGACCGCCGCCCAGGAGGTGGAGCTCGCCAAGCGGATCGAGGCCGGCCTGTACGCCGAGGCCAAGCTGGAGTCCGAGCCGGGCATCCCCGCCGACCTGCGCGAGGAGCTGGAGTGGATCGCCGAGGACGGCAGGCGCGCCAAGGACCACATGCTGGAGGCCAACCTCCGGCTCGTCGTCTCCGTCGCCAAGAAGTACACCGACCGCGGCATGGCCCTGCTCGACGTGGTCCAGGAGGGCAACCTCGGGCTGATCCGCGCGGTGGAGAAGTTCGACTACACCAAGGGCTACAAGTTCTCCACCTACGCCATGTGGTGGATCCGCCAGGCCATCCAGCGGGGTTTCGCCGACTCCGCCCGCACCATCCGCCTGCCCGTGCACGTGCTGGAGATGCTCTCCAAGCTCTCCCGCGTGGAGCGCGACATGCACCAGCGGCTGGGCCGCGAGCCCACGCCCGAGGAGCTGGCGGTCGAGCTGGACAAGACCCCCGACCAGATCGAGGAGCTGCTGCGCACCAGCCGCCAGCCGCTCAGCCTCAACGCCACCATCGGCGAGGACGGTGAGACCACCATCGGCGACCTCATCGAGGACGTCGACTCCCCCGAGGCCTCGGAGGTGGTGGACCGCCAGCTGCTGGCCGAGCAGCTGCGCGGCGTGCTCGGCAACCTCTCCCCCAGGGAGGCCCGGATCATGGCGCTGCGCTTCGGCCTCGTCGACGGCAAGCCGCACACCCTCGACGAGATCGGCAAGCACCTCGGCCTGACCCGCGAGCGCATCCGGCAGCTGGAGAAGGAGTCCCTGTCCAAGCTGCGCCACCCGAGCAACACCCGTCCGCTGCTCGACTGGGCCAGCTGAGCCCGGAGCGGGCCGTACGACGGGTACGGCCCGCGGGCGGAACACGAACGAAGGCGCCGCCGCGGCATCGTCCGCGGCGGCGCCTTCGTCGTTCCGCGGCGCCCGGGAAGCGGTGTCAGGGCGTGGTGCCGGCGCGGTTCGCGGTGCCGACGGGGAGCACGTCCCTCGGGATGTTGACCAGGCGGTTGCGTTCGCGGAGCGTGCGCAGGCGCTCCACCTCGGTGGTCCACCTGGCCCCCTCCGGGGTGGCCCGGCCCTTGCGGCGGCGGATCCGGTCGTCGTAGGCCCCGGGGCCGTAGGCCACGCGCTGGTTGGCCTCGGCCGCGCGCAGCGCCTCGGTGAGGGCCCTGTCCAGGACCAGGGCGGCGGCCCGCCGCTCCGCGGAGGAGGTGGTGGTGACCTGCACCTCGCGCAGCGCGGCCTCCGCGGCGACGGCCTTGCGCAGCAGCTCGGGGAAGCTCTTCCCGACCTCCTGGTCGGCGTGGTAGCGGACCTCCGCCTCCCGGCTCACCCGCGGTCGGAAAAACGCCATCGTCTGCCCTCTCTCCCCTGACTGTCTTGCCGGTGACAGCCGTAGCCTACGCCGTTCCCGATGTCCGCCCGTACTCAGGCCCCGCGTCACCGCACCCCTTCCTTTACACAGTAAGGCAGCGGGTGGCAGGATGGCCCCCATGCCTGCCAAACGACCACCGATCCCGCTGACCAGGGAGCGCATCATCGAGGCGGCCCTGCACATCGCCGACGGCCAGGGGCTGCGGCGGCTGACCATGCGGCGGCTGGGCGACGCCCTCCAGGTGGAGGCGATGGCCATCTACCACCACCTGCCCCGCGGCAAGGACGCGCTGATGGACGCCCTGGCCGAGCACGTCACCGCCGTCCACGCCGAGCCCGCCGGCAGCTGGCAGGAGACGGCGCGCGCGTGGTGCCGGGCGAGCCGGGCGGCGCTGCGGGAGCACCCGGGCGTGCTGGCGCTCGCCCTCACCAAACCGCCCAAGGGCCGGGCCGCGGCGGCGGTCAGGGAGCAGATCGAGCAGCTCGCCGAGGCCGGCGTGCCGGACGCGCCGGCGGCCGTGCGGGCCCTGCGGGCCTACGTCCTCGGCGCGGTCGCCGTGGAGGTGCAGCAGTCGGGCTGGGCCGAGCCGCCCGGCGGGGACGGCGAGGCGGAGCCGTGGCTGCCCCCGTCGCGCGGCGGGGGCAGCGCGGAGGCCGACGCCGACTTCGAGCGGGGGCTCGACGCGCTGCTGGCCGGCCTGGCCGGGGCCTGAGCCCCTCCTCGCGAGACGCCGCCCGCGCCCGCGGAGACCGGGCGGTCGCGGGAGCGTGCGAGGCGCCCGCGACCCGCCGTCCCCGGCGTGTCGCGCTTGGCCGGTTATCGGCGGATGAGGCACCCTGTGTCATAGGCCACAATCCCCGGACGGGACCTGGAGGACCACTTCCAATGGTCCTCAAACGGTCCGAACTGACTATGTCCCACAGGTGTGACCTGCCGCACACTGGACCTGTCCAACGTGCACGCCTCACCCTGCCCGAGGCGCGCACGGCCGTAGATAACCGCAACCGCTCGTCCCTCCCGCGAGGGAACGGGGTCCCGTCGGGGGACGGTCCCGCCGATCTCCCGCCGCCGATCCCGGCGAGCCGACACGAGAGATCTGGAGGCACGCCGATGTGCCCGCACGAGCCGTCCTGCCCGTCCGCCGATGGGCCGGGCCGCGAAGCCGCCCGCACGGTCGTCTCCCACCCCGAACAGGGCTGGAGCCTGCTCTGCAACGGTGTGGTGCTGTTCGAGGACACCGGTGAGCTCCTGCCCGACGGTGCCGTGATCGAGCCCCATCGCCCCCTGGCAGGCGTCTCCTGAGCCCCGGGTGCGCCCGCGGGCGCACCCGGCCGCCCGACAGCCCGCGCCCCGGCGCCGCAGGCGTCACCGCGGGCTGCGCGGCATCCTCTCCTCCAGCCACCCCGCCACGGCCTCGCCCACCCGGGCGGGATCCCTCTTCAGGTCGTGCCCCTCGCCCGCCAGCACCACCAGGCGGGCGGCGTCCGCCGCCTCCGGCACGCCGAACGGGTCCCGGTCCCCGCTGACCGCCAGCACGTCCACGCCCGCCCCGCGCAGCTCCGGCGCGCGGGAGCGCTCCGGCTTCCCCGGCGGGTGCAGCGGGAAGGCCAGCGCGACCACCGCCTCGGCCCCCACGGCGCGGGCCGTACGGCAGGCGACCCGGGCCCCGTTGCTCCGCCCGCCCTGCACGAGGGGCAGGCCCGGACGGCTCCGGCGGACCTCCTCCACCACCGCCGCCCACGCCTCGTCCTGCTTGGCCGGCGAGCCCGGCGCCCGCGCCCCCCGCAGCCTGAACGGCTGGGTCACCCGGGCGACCAGCCCCCCGATCCCCGCCACCGCGTCCCGTACGGCCAGCAGGTCCGGCGCGTCCACTCCCCCGGCCGAACCGTGGGTGAGCACCAGCAGGAACCGGGGGTCCGGAACCGGGTCGACCTCCACCCGCGCCGGCCCGTGCGGTGTCACGATCTCCATGGGGGAACCGTACCGGGGCGGTCCGGAGATCTCGTCCTCATGGCCGATGCCGTCTCGCGTTCCCGGGTGCAGACTGGAGGCGTGCAGAACAGCAACGACATCCGCCAGGACATGCACGCCACCCTCCACGCCCGGCGCGAGCTGGGACCGGAGTACGAGGCGGCGCTCGTCGAGTCGCTCGTCGAGCGGATCGACGCCACCATCGCCGCCCGGGTGCAGGCCGAGCTGCACGCGGCCGGAGCGGCGCCGTACTCCCCGTACGGGCCCTCCCCGTACGCCCCGCCCCAGCCGAAGCCCAAGGGCAACGGCTCCGTCGCCGTCGCACTGGGCTCCCTGGGCATCGGGATCCCGCTGACCGCCGTCGCGGCGGCCGAGGCGGGGGCCGGCGGGCTGCTGCTCGCCTGGGCCGGCATCGTCGCGGTCAACCTCGCCCACTCCCTCGGCCGCCTGCGCCACCGCCACTGACCGCACCGGCCCCCGGCCCGGTCTCAGGCGGGACGCCGGCGGTCCCTCACAGGTCGCGGTCCCGGCGGAGGCGGACCTGTTCGGCCAGGCGCGCGTCGGCGTGCTCGAGACCGTAGCGCCACACCCGCTCGGCGTCCTCGTCGCGGCCCCGCAGCGGAAGCGTGCGGGCCAGCAGCTCGATGGCCAGGGCGCTGGTCTCGGCGTCCCCGCCCTCCGCCGCGCCCTCCTCCACCGCGCCCTCGAACTCCGCGCACGCCAGCTCCAGGTGCGCGACGCCGAGCAGCACCCGCAGCCTCGGCGTGTCCGCGACCCCGGGGATGGCCAGCGCCTCCAGGAGCACGTCCGCCGCCTCCGCGGGCTCTCCCTCGTCCAGGAAGAGCTCCGCCAGCCGCTGGGCCGCGCGGGAGCCGATCTCCGGGTCCCCGGTGGCCAGGGCCGCCCGCAGCGCCTCGGCCATCTCCTGCTCGTCCCCGGCGAGCCGGGCCAGCGCCATGTGCGCCAGCGGCGCGTAGGCGGGGTTGCCGAGGCCCAGGGCGGCCTGCCAGGCGGCCCTGGCCTGGTCGGTCAGCTCCTCGCTCTCGAAGCTTCCCGCCAGCAGGCAGGCCGCCTGGGCGGCGAACTCGGGGTGCCCGGTGGCCAGCGCGGTGCGCGCGGCGGCACGGGCCCCCGGCACGTCCCCGCGCTCCTGCAGCACCACGGCCAGCCCCACCGCGGCCTGGGCCCGGTCGGGCCCGTCGGCGTCGGCGGCCAGTTCCGCGAAGATCGCGGCGGCTCCGTCCAGGTCGCCGCCCTCGGCCAGCCTGCGCGCGACCTCCAGCGGGTGCGTGTCGACGTCCGGCATTCAAGATCCTCCCCGGGTAAGGAAACGGCACCGAGCCTAACGACTCGGTGCCGTCCGCGTCCTGCGCATACGCGCGATCCGTACGGTCCGGCGGCGCGGCCCGTACGGGTCCCGGATCAGTCCTCGAAGGCCTCCGGCGGCGGGCAGGAGCACACCAGGTTGCGGTCGCCGTAGGCCTGGTCGATGCGGCGCACCGGCGACCAGTACTTGCCCTCCCGCAGCGAGGCCACCGGGTAGGCGGCCTCGGTCCGGCCGTAGGGGTGGTCCCAGGAGTCGGCCGTGACGCAGTCGGCGGTGTGCGGGGCGTTGCGCAGGGGGTTGTCGGCCCGGTCGTAGGCGCCCGAGGCGACCTTGTCGATCTCGCCCCGGATCGCGATCATCGCGTCGCAGAACCGGTCGAGCTCGGCCAGGTCCTCGCTCTCGGTCGGCTCGATCATCAGCGTGCCGGCCACCGGGAAGGACATGGTCGGCGCGTGGAAGCCGTAGTCGATCAGGCGCTTGGCCACGTCGTCGACGGTGACGCCGGTCTCCTTGGTGATCTGGCGCAGGTCGACGATGCACTCGTGGGCGACCAGTCCGCCCCGGCCGGTGTAGAGGACCGGGTAGTACGGCGCCAGCCTGCGGGCGAGGTAGTTGGCCGACAGGACGGCCTGCTCGGTGGCGGCCCGCAGGCCGTCGCCGCCCATCATCCGGATGTAGGCCCAGGAGATGGGCAGGATGTTCGCCGAGCCGTACGGCGCCGCGGCGACCGGGCCGACCGCCGAGCCGTCGTGCAGCGGGTGGCCGGGCAGGTAGTCGGCCAGGTGGGCGCGGACCGCGACCGGGCCGACGCCGGGGCCGCCGCCGCCGTGCGGGATGCAGAAGGTCTTGTGCAGGTTCAGGTGGGACACGTCCGCGCCGAACTCGCCGGGCTTGGCCAGGCCGACCAGCGCGTTGAGGTTGGCGCCGTCGACGTAGACCTGGCCGCCGGCCTCGTGGACCAGCCGGCAGACCTCCGTGATGGTCTCCTCGTACACGCCGTGCGTGGACGGGTAGGTCACCATGATCGCGGCGAGCCGGTCGCGGTGCGCGTCGATCTTGGCGACCAGGTCGCCGAGGTCGACGTTGCCGTTCTCGTCGCAGGCGACCACGACGACCCTCATGCCCGCCATGACGGCGCTGGCGGCGTTGGTGCCGTGCGCCGAGGACGGGATGAGGCAGACCTCGCGCCCCTCCTCGCCCCGGGCCCGGTGGTAGGCGCGGATGGCCAGCAGTCCGGCGAACTCGCCCTGGGAGCCGGCGTTGGGCTGGATCGAGACGGCGTCGTAGCCGGTGACCTCGGCCAGCCAGCGCTCCAGCTGCCCGATCAGCTCCAGGTAGCCGCGCGCCTGGTCCTGCGGCGCGTACGGGTGGATCCCGGCGAACTCCGGCCAGGTGATCGGCTCCATCTCGGTGGTCGCGTTGAGCTTCATGGTGCAGGAGCCCAACGGGATCATCGACCGGTCGAGCGCGATGTCCTTGTCCTGGAGCCGGCGCAGGTAGCGCAGCATGGCGGTCTCGGAGCGGTGGGAGTGGAAGACCGGGTGGGTCAGGAAGTCGCCGGTGCGCGCCAGCTCGGCGGGGAGCGCGTCGTGCGCGGCGGTGTCCAGGTCGGCCAGGACCGCGGCGCCGGCACCGAAGGCGGCCAGGACCTTCTCCAGGTGGAGCGCCTCGGTCCTCTCGTCGCAGCTGACGCCCACGTGGTCGGCGTCGACCAGGCGGAGGTTGACGCCGCCCTCCCGGGCGGCGGCGACGACCTGCTCGGCGCGGCCCGGCACCCGCGCCAGCACGGTGTCGAAGAAGGCGTCGTGCACGACCTCCACCCCGCCCTGGCGCAGCCCCTCGGCCAGCACGGCGGCGTGCCGGTGGACGCGCCGGGCGATCCGGCGCAGGCCCTCGGGGCCGTGGTAGACGGCGTACATGCCCGCGATCACGGCGAGCAGCACCTGGGCGGTGCAGATGTTGCTGGTCGCCTTCTCCCGGCGGATGTGCTGCTCGCGGGTCTGCAGCGCGAGCCGGTAGGCGGGGCGGCCGTCGGCGTCCTGGGAGACGCCGACCAGGCGGCCGGGCATCTGGCGCTGCAGCCCCTCGCGGACCGACATGTAGGCCGCGTGCGGGCCGCCGAAGCCCAGCGGGACTCCGAAGCGCTGCGAGGAGCCGATCGCGATGTCCGCACCGAGCTCGCCGGGCGCGGCCAGCAGGGTGAGGGCGAGCAGGTCGGCGGCGGCCACCGTCAGGGCGCCGCGGGCCCGGGCGGCCTCGGCGACGGCGCGGAAGTCGCGGACGCGGCCGCTCGCGCCGGGGTACTGCACCAGGACGCCGAAGCACTCGGGGAGCTCGGCGGTCAGGTCGCTCTCGACCAGGTCGATACCGAGCGGCTCGGCGCGGGTGCGCAGCACGGCCTTGGTCTGCGGCAGGGCGTCGGCGTCGACCACGAACACGTCGGACTTCGCCCTGGCGGCGCGGCGGGCCAGGGTCATCGCCTCGGCCGCGGCGGTGGCCTCGTCCAGCAGGGAGGCGCCCGCGATGGGCAGGCCGGTCAGGTCGGAGACGACCGTCTGGAAGTTGAGCAGGGCCTCCAGGCGGCCCTGGGAGATCTCCGGCTGGTAGGGCGTGTACGCGGTGTACCAGCCGGGGTTCTCCAGCAGATTGCGGCGGATGACGGCGGGGGTGACCGTGTCGTGGTAGCCCAGGCCGATCATGGAGGTGAGGACGGTGTTGCGGGCGGCCAGGGCACGCAGCTCCGCGATGGCCTCGGTCTCGCTCGCCGCGGCGGGCAGGTCGAGCCGGTCCGCGGCGCGGATCGCCTCGGGTACGGCCACCGCGGTCAGGTCGGCGACGGAGTCGAATCCGACCGCCTCCAGCATGCGGGTCTGGTCGGCGCCGTCGGGGCCGATGTGGCGGGTCGCGAACGGCGGGGGGGTGAGCTCGCTGAGCGGTGACAGGTCGGTCATGGAAAGCCTCCCGAGGCGGTGGAGACCGGCGCTGGGCGCGGCGTACGGCCGGATCTCCCCCTCTGTCATCTCGACCTGAGAGCTTCACCGACCCCTGCCGGGGCGGCTTTCACCGTCGGTGAGGCGCACCTGGCGGGCGCGCCTGCTTTCCAGAGTCGCCTCGTCCGTGCGGTACAGGGTGCCTGAGAGATTCCGGGGAGGTTGCTCCTTCGGCGCCCCGATCATGTCGGGGTCTCTCCCGCACAGGGTCATCGGCGAGACCAACTTTACCCCGTGCGACGGGCCTGGCGGCGACGGGCCAGCTCATCGGCGGGGTGCCCGCCTAAAGGGCCTTCGTCGCCCTGCGCGCGCTCGCCGGGCAGCTCCGCCAGCGAGCCCTCCACCTCCTGCCAGACCCGGCCCAGCGCGATGCCGAACACCCCCTGACCGCCCTGGAGCAGGTCGATGACCTCGTCGGGCGTGGTGCACTCGTAGACGCTGGCGCCGTCGCTCATCAGGGTGATCTGGGCGAGGTCGCTGACCGTGCGGGAGCGCAGGTGGTGCACGGCGATCCGGATCTGCTGCAGGGAGACGCCCGTGTCGAGCAGTCGTTTGACGACTTTCAGCACGAGGATGTCGCGGAAGCCGTACAGTCTCTGGGAGCCCGAGCCGTGCGCGGCCCGGACGGTGGGCTCGACCAGCCCGGTGCGGGCCCAGTAGTCGAGCTGCCGGTAGGTGATGCCGGCAGCGACACAGGCCGTCGGGCCTCGGTAGCCGACGTCGGCGGGCGGGCTCACCGGTCGCCCGTCGAACAGCAGACCTTCTTCACCGGCGCGCTGGCGCGCCGACCGGCGCCGCACCGGATCATCCTGGCCGGCCGCCTTTCCTTCGCCGCTGCTGACCGCCACTGCGGACCTCCGGCTTTCTCTCATCCCGTGGCCTGATCTGGGGGTTTGTGCACGGCCACAGGTTCACTCGCACCGTAAGACTGGGATCTGCCTCAGTCAACGACCCCACTCGGCGCGTCGTGAAGCGTAAATGCACCGAAATTCCTACCCCGCACGGCCGAAGTCCTCCGGCGAGATCTGGTCAAGGAACTCCCGGAACTTCTCCACCTCGTCCTCCTGGCCCTCCTGGTCCTCCGGGATGATCACTCCGGCCTCGCGGACCACGTCCTCGCTCGCGAAGATGCGGGCGCCCGTGCGCAGCGCCAGGGCGATCGAGTCCGACGGGCGGGCGCTCACCTCGGCGCCGTTGGAGAACACCAGGTCCGCGAAGAAGATCCCCTCCCGGAGCGCCACGATGTTCACCGTGTTCAGCCGGACCCCGAGCGCGTCGAGCACGTCGCGGAACAGGTCGTGCGTGAGGGGCCGGGGCGGCGGCTCCTCCGCCTGGGCCATGGCGATCGCCGTCGCCTCCGTCATCCCGATCCAGATCGGCAGGTAGCGCTCCCCGTGTGTCTCCTTCAGCAGGACGATCGGCTGGTTGGAGGGCATCTCGACCCGGACGCCCACGACCTCCATCTGCAACACGGGCTGCTCCGTCTTTCGCTGGGTTCCAACCGTCTCATTCAACGTAACACCCGCGGGGCCGCGAGTGCCCGGTCAGGCCCTCACCTGCCCAGGACCCCACGCACACCGGAACGCAGCAGCGCCGCGTGCAATTCCAGCAACCGGCCGGATATCTCCCTGGCCGCCTCGTCGGCCCGGTCGATGGCGCCCGGCGCGCGGCGGCGCAGCAGCGGGGCCACGGCCTGCTCCACGAGCCCGGCCTCCCGCTCCGCGGCGGCCCTGACCGCCCGCAGGTGCCGGGCGCGCAGGCCGAAGGCGGCGAGCGCGCCGACGCTGCGGGCCACGGCCAGGGCGTCGGCGTCGTAGTGGCGGGCCACCGCCGCGACGAGGCCGTAGTCCTCGAGCTCGGCCAGGGTCTCCTCGTCGATCTCGGCGGCCGCGAGGAGCTCCTCGCGGCTGAGGCGGACCTCCTGCTGCGCCTCGGAGGGCAGGGCGCGCGGCCGGGCGACGGGCCGCTCCTCGCGGTCGGCCGCGTCCAGCCGGTCCTTGATCACACGGAGCGGCAGGTAGCGGTCGCGCTGCTCGCTGAGGATGTAGCGGAGCCGCTCGACGTCGGCGTAGGTGAACCTGCGGTAGCCGGAGGGGCTGCGCTCCGGCTCGATCAACCCCTCGCCCTCCAGGAAACGGATCTTGGAGATGCTGACGTCGGGGAACTCGCCCTGCAGCAGGGCGAGCACCTCCCCGATGCTCATGTGCGTACGAGCGGCCTGCGAGCTCATCATCCTCCAGCGGCACCGCGGGTGAAGAACACCAGCCGGAACTTGCCGATCTGCACCTCGTCGCCGCTGTAGAGCGGGACCTCCTCGATCCGCTCGCGGTTGACGTAGGTGCCGTTGAGGCTGCCCACGTCACGGACGGTGAACACGCCTCCGCCACGGCGGTAGAACTCCACGTGGCGCCGGGAGACGGTGATGTCGTCCAGGAAGATGTCGCTCTCGGGGTGGCGGCCCACCGTGGTGAGGTCGCTGTCCAGCAGGAAGCGGCTGCCGGCGTTGGGGCCGCGCTGGACGACGAGCAGCGCCGTGCCCGGGGGCAACTGCTCGACGGCCTGCCTCTCGGCGAGAAGCGTCTCCCCTGTCTCCGCCTCGTAGTTCTCGATCCCGGAGAGGGAGATCGTCGTCGTGCTGTCTCCGGGTGTCTCGACTCGGGTCAGCGGCGATCCGCAACGGGAGCAGAAACGGGCGTCCTCGGGGTTGGCATGACCGCACTGCGTGCAGTAGACGCTCGGCATCGATCGGCTCGGCCTCCTACCGCGAAGGCGCGGCAACGGTGCTCGGGGATGCGCGCCTCGCTTCTTCGCTTCTCAAGTGTTTGCTCAAACTGCGAATGCAGCAACTTACGCCCCCTGAGGCGCAAAGGTCAAGGCGAGCACTGGACCGGGGGTTCGGTCGTGACAAAGTTACAGGCGAGCACGGTCCAAGGTCCATATCTTCGGCAAGCCCGGCGCGTCGCGCGGGCGCCCGCCCGGCGGCCCCGCCCCTCACAGGCCCGCCGCCCGCTCCACGACCTGCGCCCAGCGCTCGAGCAGGGCCTGCGCGGAGTCGGCGTCCGGCCCCTCCGCCCACAGGTGGGTGACGGCCTCGGCGGGGTCGGGCAGCACCAGCGCCCAACCGCCGTCCTCGCCCACGACCCGCACGCCGTCGGTGGTGTCGATGCGCTGGCGCTCGGCCGCCTCGATCACCGAGCGCATCACCGCGCCCTTGGCCGCCCAGGGGGTCGGCACCGTACGGCGCAGCAGCCGCGCCTCGGGGATCCTGGCGTCGATCTGGCTGAGCGAGAGCCGGGTCCTGGCGACCAGGCCGAGCAGGCGCAGGAACGCCGCCAGGCCGTCCACCGCCGCGCCGAACTCCGGCACGATGAACCCGCCCCGCCCGTCCCCGGCGAACACCATGTCGGGCTCCCGGGCGGCGGCGGTGAGCGCGTCGAGCGCGGTGGAGGTCCACTGGACCTGCACCCCGTGGAAGCGGCAGACCTGCTCGGCCACCCGGGTGGTGGTCACCGGCAGCGCCACCCGGCCGCCGCGCCGCTCGGCCGCGACCAGGTCCAGCACGACCAGCAGGGCGCGCTCCTCGCTGATCAGCTGGCCCGTCTCGTCGACCAGCGAGATCCGCTCCCCCACCGGGTCGAAGCGCACCCCGAACGCCGCCCTGGAGGAGCCCACCAGCTCCGACAGGCGCTGCAGGTCGCGGCGGCGCTCGGCGAAGGTCTCGGTGGGCGAGGCCTCGTCCAGCCGGTTGTTCACGGTCAGCACGTCCACCCCGACCCGGCCCAGGAGGCTCGGCAGCACCAGCGAGGAGGTGCCCCCGGCGCAGTCGACCACGACCTTCATGTCGGCGTCGCGCACCCCGGTCATGTCCACGCAGCGCAGCAGGTCGCGGGTGTAGTCCTCGATCACCCGGGGCGGGAAGACGAGTTCGGCGATCTCCCCGGGGAAGGCGCGGCGGAACTCCTGCCGGGAGAAGACCCGCTCCAGCTTGCGCTGCGCGGACTGCGACAGGTCCGCGCCGCCGGCGTCCATGAACACGATGTCCACGCTCTGCGGGTCGCCGGCGGTGGTGCGCAGCGCGATCCCGCCGCCGGCGTTCTCCTTGGCGGTGTGGAAGCGCGCGACCGGCAGCGGGGTGGCCTCCAGGTCGAGCACGTCGATGGCGCCGGCGTTCAGGGCGCTGGCCACCGCCCGCTTCAGGGCCCGGGCGGCGCGGGAGGAGTCCCGGGAGATGACGACCGCGGTGCCCTTCTTCAGGGTCGTGGCGTAGGCGCTGGCCAGCCGTACGCACAGCTCGGGGGTGATCTCGACGTTGACCAGCCCGGAGACGCCCCTCGGGCCGAACAGGCTGCGCTGGCCCCGGGACTCCCAGATGACGCTGGTGTTGACGACGGCCCCGGCCTCGATCGTCTTGAACGGGTAGACCTTGACCCCGGAGGAGACGTAGGCCTCGGCCTCGATGATGCACTCGTCGCCGACCACGGCGCCCTCCTCGACGCGGGCGCTCGTCATCAGGTCGGTGTTCTTGCCGATGACGCAGCCGCGCAGGTGGGCGCCCGGGCCGACGTAGACGTTGTCGTGGACGACGGCGCGGTGCAGGAAGGCGTTCTCCCGGACCACCACGTTGCTGCCCAGCACGGTGTACTCGCGCAGTTCGGCGCCCGCCTCGACCTTGGCGTACCCGCCGATGTACAGCGGGCCCTTGAGCACCGCCTCCGGGTCCACCACGGCGCCCTCGGCCACCCAGACGCCGGGCGACAGCTCGAAGGCGTCGAGGTCCACCGCGACGCGGCCGGAGAGCACGTCGGCCTGGACCCGCAGGTAGCTCTCGTGGGTGCCGACGTCCTCCCAGTAGCCGTCGGCCACGTAGCCGAAGATCGGGGCGCCGCGCGCCAGCAGCCGGGGGAAGACGTCCCCTGACCAGTCGACCGGCTCGCCGGCGGCGACCTCGTCGAGGACCTCGGGCTCCATCACGTAGACACCGGTGTTGACGGTGTCGGAGAAGACCTGGCCCCAGGTGGGCTTCTCCAGGAACCGCTCCACCCGGCCCCGCTCGTCGGCGATGACGATGCCGAACTCCAGCGGGTTGGGCACCCGCTTGAGCCCGATGGTGACCAGGGCGCCCTGCTCCCGGTGGAAGCGGACCATGTCGGTCAGGTCGATGTCGGTGAGGGCGTCGCCGGAGATGACCAGGAACCGGTCGTCGCGGAGCCGGTCGGCGGCGTTGCGGACGCTCCCGGCCGTGCCGAGCGGCATCTCCTCGGTGGCGTAGTACAGGTCCATGCCGAGCTCCTCGCCGTCACCGAAGTAGGTGCGGACCAGGGAGGCCAGGAACTGCACGGTCACCACCGTCTCGGTGAGCCCGTGCCGCCTGAGCAGGCGCAGCACGTGCTCCATGATCGGCCGGTTGACCACGGGCAGCAGCGGCTTGGGCTGGTTCGCGGTCATCGGCCGCAGCCGTGTCCCCTCCCCGCCCGCCATCACGACGGCCTTCACGAATCACCTCATTAAGGCGTTCCAGCTCCTTTGAGAAGTTGCCGCACCTGTACCCAATACAGCACACCGGCCCACCAGTACAGCCCCACGCCCCAGATGGCCGTCGCCCAGCCGACGATCCGGGCGGGGTCGGCGTACCACGCGTCGTGGTGGGCCAGGAAGAGCAGCGGGAAGGAGTAGAGCAGGTTGGCGGTGGCGGCCTTGCCGAGGAAGTGCACCGGCAGCGCCGGGCCGTACCCGAGGCGGCGCAGGATCGGCGGGATGCCCAGCAGCATCACGTCGCGCAGCGGGATGACCAGCGCCAGCCACCACGGGATGATCCCGCGCAGCGCCAGGCCCAGGAGGGTGGCCAGGATGTAGAGCCGGTCGGCCAGCGGGTCCAGCAGGCGGCCGAGCTTGCTGGTCTGGTTCCAGGCGCGGGCGAGCTTGCCGTCGAGCCAGTCGGAGAACCCGGCGGCCATCAGCAGCGCGACGGCCCAGCCGTCGGCCTCGGGGCCGAGCACGAGCCAGAGGAAGACCGGCACGCCGAGGAGCCTGGCGAGGCTCAGCGCGTTGGGAACCGTCCAGATCCGGTCCTCGGCTCCCGACACTTCCACTTTCAACCGTTTTTCTCCCTCCCCGCACTTCATGGTGACACTACTGGGTCGGTGGCGGCGCCGCGCGCCGCGGCGGGGACCACGCCGGTGGCGGCGCCGCGCGCCGCGGCGGGCGGGTGACGAACGCCTCACCCGGACGGCAGGTGGCCACCCGCGCGGAGATCGGGTTATGGTTGCGGCCGACCAACGCGGGAGCCCGGAGAACCGGGCTGAGAGGACGGCTGGAACGGCCGCCGACCGCCAGAACCTGCTCCGGATAATGCCGGCGAAGGGAGTTTGCGCGATGTCCGACGCGCGCCCGTCCATCTCCAAGATCTACTCCGGTGACCTGCGCGTGCCCATGCGCGAGGTGCGGCTGACCAACGGCGAGTCCGTCACCCTGTACGACACCTCCGGCCCCTACACCGACCCCGCCGTCTCCGTCGACATCACCCGCGGCCTGCCCCGGCCGCGCGAGGAGTGGATCCTGGCCCGGGGCGACGTGGCCCGCTACGACGGCCGGCCGGTCGTCCCCGCCGACGACGGCCACCGGGACCCCGCCTCCTGGAACCGCGACCTGCGCTCCCTGGACGCCGTCTTCACCGGCGGCGGGCACCGCCCGCTGCGGGCCTCGGGGGCGCCGGTGACCCAGCTCGCCTACGCCCGGCGCGGCGTCGTGACCAGGGAGATGGAGTTCGTCGCGGTCCGCGAGGGGGTGAGCCCGGAGTTCGTCCGCGCCGAGGTGGCCGCCGGCCGGGCGATCATCCCGGCCAACGTCAACCACCCCGAGAGCGAGCCGATGATCATCGGCCGCAACTTCCTCGTGAAGATCAACGCCAACATCGGCAACTCGGCCGTGACCTCCACCATCGAGGAGGAGGTCGAGAAGATGACGTGGGCGATCCGGTGGGGCGCCGACACCGTGATGGACCTGTCCACCGGCCGCAACATCCACACCACCCGCGAGTGGATCATCCGCAACTCCCCGGTGCCGATCGGGACCGTCCCGCTCTACCAGGCGCTGGAGAAGGTCGGCGGCCGGCCGGAGGAGCTGTCCTGGGAGGTCTACCGCGACACCCTGATCGAGCAGTGCGAGCAGGGCGTCGACTACTTCACCGTGCACGCCGGGGTCCGTCTGGCCCACGTGCCGCTGGCCGCGGGCCGCAAGACCGGCATCGTCTCCCGGGGCGGCTCCATCATGGCGGCCTGGTGCCTGGCCCACCACCGCGAGAGCTTCCTGTACGAGCACTTCGCCGACATCTGCGAGATCCTCGCCGCCTACGACGCGGCGTTCTCCCTGGGCGACGGCCTGCGCCCGGGGTCGATCGCCGACGCCAACGACGAGGCGCAGTTCGCCGAGCTGCGCACGCTGGGCGAGCTGGTGAAGGTCGCCCACGCCCACGACGTGCAGGTGATGGTCGAGGGCCCCGGCCACGTCCCCATGCACAAGATCAAGGAGAACGTCGACCTGCAGCGCGAGCTCTGCGACGACGCGCCGTTCTACACCCTCGGCCCGCTGACCACCGACGTCGCCCCCGGCTACGACCACATCACCTCGGCGATCGGCGCGGCGATGATCGGCTGGTACGGCACCGCCATGCTCTGCTACGTCACCCCCAAGGAGCATCTGGGCCTGCCGAACCGGGACGACGTGAAGACCGGCGTGATCACCTACAAGATCGCCGCGCACGCGGCCGACCTCGCCAAGGGTCACCCGGGGGCGCAGGCATGGGACGACGCCCTGTCCGACGCCCGGTTCGAGTTCCGCTGGGAGGACCAGTTCGACCTGTCGCTGGACCCCGACACCGCCCGGTCCTTCCACGACGAGACCCTGCCCGCCGCCCCGGCCAAGACGGCCCACTTCTGCTCCATGTGCGGCCCGAAGTTCTGCTCGATGCGGATCAGCCACGACATCGCGGCGGCGTACGGCGGCGCGGCCCTGCCCCCCGAGGAGGTCGAGGCCGGGATGCGGGCCAAGGCCGAGGAGTTCGCGGCCGGCGGCCACCGCGTCTACCTCCCCCTGGCCGACTGACGGCCGCGGCGGGGTCCCGGGCTCCGCCGCCCGCCGGCGCCCCGGGCTCCGCCGCCCGGGGCGCGGGGCCTCCTCGGGCGGGCCCGCCGCTTCTCCTCAGGAGAGGCGTCCGCGTGCCGATGGAAGCTGAGCCGCGCCGTCCGCGACCTTCCCCGGCGGCCGTAGGCCCGCCCCGGAAAGGACCCCGACCATGACCGACCCCGTCGCCGGCGCCCCGGCGCCCGTGGTGACCGTACGCCGCAACCGCCTGCTCGGCTGGATCGCCGACCTGCGCATCGGCACCAAGGTGCTCGTCGCCGTGGGGCTGGTGGCCCTCATGGCGGGGGCCATCGGCCTGACCGCGCTGAACCGCATGTCGACGATGAACGACAACTCGCAGGTGATGCACCAGTCCAACGTCAACCTGTCCCGGCTCGGCGAGATCCGCGCCCGCATGGCCGACATGTACAACTACTCCGTCGGATCCGTGATCGAGACGTCCTCCGCGGAGGCGCGGGCCGCCCTCGTCGAGCGGGTGCAGGACTCCACCGACAAGGTGACCGACGCGTTCGAGGCGTACGAGGCCGGCGTCTCGGGCCTGCCCGGCTCGCAGGAGTCCCTGGCCGCCTTCGAGGAGACCTGGCAGGAGTTCCGGACGATGCGCGACGCCGTGATGTTCGGGGCGCCCCTGCCGGCCGGCGTGGACGCCGCGGCGGCCGTCGAACGGCTCGCCGCGTCCTCCACGGAGATCAACACCATCATGGACACGCTGGCCGAGCACGAGCGGCAGGTGGGCACGGAGATGGCCGCCGACGCCTCCGACCGGTACGGCAGCGCCCGCATCGCGGTCATCGTGCTGCTGGTGGGCGGCCTCCTGCTCGCGGTGGGAGCGGCCCGCCTGGTCACCAGCATGATCGTCAGCAGGATGAGGGCCCTGTCCCTGACCCTCGCCGCGATGGCGCGTGGAGACCTGACCCGGACGGCCGAGGTGACCTCCCGCGACGAGGTCGGCCAGATGGCCGTGGCGGTCAACCAGGCCAACGAGGCCATCCGGGAGGCCGTCGCCTCGATGGCCGCCAGCGCGGACACCCTGGCGGCGGGCTCCGGCGGGCTGACCGAGGTCAGCGACCGGATCGCCGCCTCGGCGGAGGAGGCCTCGGCGCAGGCCGGGCGCGCGGCGGCCGCCGCCGGGCAGGTCTCGCAGAACGTGCAGACCGTCGCGGCCGGCTCGGAGGAGATGGGCGCCTCGATCCAGGAGATCGCGCGCAACGCCGGCGAGGGCGCCAAGGTGGCCTCGCGGGCGGTCGCCGTCGCCTCCGCCACCAACGAGACCGTCGCCAAGCTGGGCGCCTCCAGCGCCGAGATCGGCGACGTGGTCAAGACGATCACCTCGATCGCCGAGCAGACGAACCTGCTGGCCCTCAACGCCACCATCGAGGCGGCCCGGGCCGGGGACGCCGGCAAGGGCTTCGCGGTCGTGGCGGGCGAGGTCAAGGACCTGGCGCAGGAGACCGCCAAGGCGACCGAGGACATCTCCAAGCGGGTGGAGGCCATCCAGGCCGACACCGAGAGCGCGGTGGCGGCGATCGCCGAGATCGCGGAGATCATCGAGAGGATCAACGACTACCAGCTGACGATCACCTCGGCGGTGGAGGAGCAGACGGCGACCACCGGCGAGATGAACCGCAGCGTGGCCGAGGCCGCGCAGGGCAGCTCCGGCATCGCGTCCGGCATCGCGGTGCTGGCGGAGGCGGCGCGGGTGACGGCCGAGGGCGTGGGCGAGAGCCGGCGGGCCGCGGCCGAGATGGCCGGGCTGTCGAACCGGCTGCACGAGCTGGTCTCCCGCTTCCGCTACTGAGCCGCTCCCGCCGCTCTCCCGGCCTCCCCGCCGAGGGCCCGCGGGCCCCGGCGGCGGGGGCCGGCCCGCGTCAGGAGCGGCGCACGGCGGCCCGGGGCGACCAGGCCCACACGAGCACGGCCACCGTCAGCCCGAACAGGGCCAGGCCGCTGGGCACGTGGGTGCCCAGCGCCTCCCAGCTGAAGTGCTGGCCCATGCCGATCAGGAACAGGCCGAGGCTGGCCGCCGCGGGCCAGCCCGCGCCCCGGCCCGGCCGCCAGACCAGCACCGCCGCCACGATCTGCAGCAGGGCGATCAGGTGGACCACCATCCCCACCATCACGTGGGTCTCGGCCAGGTCCGCCCCGCCGTTCACGGCCTGGCCGGCGAACGAGGCGGCGACGATCAGGCCGGCCGCCTGGGCGGTGGCCAGGAGACGCAGGCCGTACAGCGGCCCGGCGGGGACCGGGCGGTCCCGCACGGCGGATCCCTGGGTGACGACCTCCTGCATGAGCGGTGTCCTTCCTCGCGGTCGTTGCTTTGCCGCGCCCATCCTGGCCGCGGGGAGGACACCCGGTCGTCAGCCTGCGGGCGGACTCCCCGGTCCCCCGCGGGGCGTACCGCGCACCGGGCGGAAGTCCGCGTCGACCAGGCCGATGCGGTGCGCGACCACCGCCGCCTGGATGCGGTTGCGCAGGCCCAGCTTGTCCATCGCGGTGGAGACGTGCGTCTTGACGGTGGTCACGCCCACGTGCAGGGCGTCGGCGATCTCACCGTTGGACAGGCCCGCCCCGACCAGGGAGAGCACCTCCACCTCGCGGTCGGTGAGCCCCGCCGGGATGTGCGCCCCGGCCCGCTCCTCGGCCGCCAGGGCGCGCTCCACCACCCGGCGCAGGACCGACGGGGCCAGCAGCGGCTCCCCCGCGGCGGCCCGGCGCACGGCGTCGACCATCCGCCCCGGCTCGTCGTCCTTGACCATGAAGCCGATCGCCCCGGCCCGCAGCGCGGCGTAGACGTTCTCGTCCTCGGCGAAGGTGGTGAGGATGACGATCCGCGCGGCGGGCCACGACGCCAGGATCCGCCGGGCGGCCTCCAGCCCGTCCACCCGGGGCATGCGCAGGTCCATCAGCAGCACGTCGGGGCGGAACCGCTCGGCGTACTGCACGGCCTGCGCGCCGTCCACGGCCTCGGCGCAGACCTCCATCCCCCCCGCGGCCTCCAGGAGCATCCGCACCCCCGCGCGCACCAGCGCCTGGTCGTCGGCGACCACGACCCGGATGACGCCGCCTCCTCCGCCGGCCCCCGCCTCCGGGGCACCGTACCCGTTCACACCAGCTCCCCTTCCTCCCGCCGCCAGGGCAGCAGCCTGTGCTGCGGCGTCATCCCGCACGAGTGGCCCGCGCGCTCCACGGGCAGCACGGCCGTCAGCCGCCAGCCCCCGTCCCGTCCGGGGCCGGCGGACAGGTCCCCGCCCAGCGCCCGGGCCCGCTCCCGCATGCCCGTGATGCCCCGCCCCGAGGAGGGCAGCGCGTCACGGGGGCCGGGCGGCGGGCCGCTGAGCACGTTCACCTGGAGCGCGCCGCCGCTCTCCTTCAGCTCGACGACCGCGCGGGTCCCGGGCCCGGCGTGCTTGAGCACGTTGGTCAGCCCCTCCTGGACGATCCGGGCGGCCGAGGCGCGGGTGACCAGGGGGGCGAGTTCGGTCCCCGGGCCGAGGCGGAGCTCGACCTCCAGCCCGGCCGCGTTCATCCGCTCCACCGCGTCGCGGACGACCTCCTCGGGGTCGGCGACGGGCAGATGGGCCTGCCCGGGGTCGCGCAGCACGTCGAGCAGGCCCCGCAGGTCCTCCAGCACCCGGTGGCCGGTGGTGCGGATGTCGGCCAGCGCCTCGGCCACCGGTCCCGACGGCGCGGCGTACTGGGCGGCGCCGGCCCGCAGCACCATGGCGCCGACGTGGTGGGCCACGATGTCGTGCACGTCCCTGGCGATGCGCTCGCGCTCGGCCAGCAGGTCGGCCCGGGTGCGTTCGGCGGCGAGCTGCCGGGCCTCCTCCGCCATGGCCAGCTGCAGCTCCGCGGCCGCCCGGCGCACGCCGAGGTAGCGGCCGACGATGACCGGCGCGGCCACCATGGCCATGAGGGAGGCGACCCGGAGCGGGGTCACCTCCGTGGTCCCGTCGACGATGTTCAGCGCCGTCACCACGCTCGCGACGAGGTAGGCGACGAAGGTCCAGGACCAGGAGGCGTACATCGCGAACGCGCCGAGCGTGACCAGGAAGAGGCCCTGCAGCGAGTTCGCGGCGAACTGCGCGTTCTGGTCGGCCAGCACCACCAGCAGGGCCTGCAGCGCGAAGGCCGTGCCGGGCAGCAGCCGGACCAGCCCGGCGGTGAGGCCGCAGCCGATCACGAACCAGCCCACCCCCCAGACCGGCCACGGCCCGGCGTGCCAGCCGGTCCAGGTGTCGAGGACCATGAACGCCACGCCGCAGCAGGCCAGGAGCAGGTCGAGCCCGGGACGGCGCTCGACCTCGGCCACCGTCTCGATCGGGCTGCGCAGGTAGCGGCCGACGATGACGGGGACGGCGCTCATCCCCAGCGGGAAGTACCAGAAGCCGAAGTCGAGCGCGGTGCCCGCGTCGGCCAGGTTGACCGCGGTGGCGGCCCCGGCCAGCACCGCGCCGGGCACGATGGCGCGCCAGGTGCCGCGGTAGGCGAGTAGCCCCACCACGACCGGGAGCAGGGTCTGCACGGTGTCGGTGGTGAACACGGAGAAGCGGTCGGAGACGATCAGCAGGGCGGACTGGTAGGCGCAGACCGCCAGCGGATGGCGCCAGACGAACCCCAGGGGGATCCCGGCCAGCAGCGACAGCAGCACCGCGACCGGCCACTGCACGGGCCCGCCCGTCTTGCCCGACACGAAGAGGCCGAGGGCGACCCCGGCGAGTGCCAGGGAGGCGTTCAGCACCGGACCGCGCGATCTCATGGCGAAAAGGTATCCGCCCGCGCCCCCGCGGCGCTCCTCCGGGAGAGGCGGCGCTCCTCCCCGGGAAGGGGGGCGCCTCCTCCTACTGGCCGGAAGATCGGCCGGAAGACCGGTCAATACGGCGTCAGGAATCCCTATCCTTCACGCCATGACCAACGACACCGCGCTCTTCCTCGGGCAGTGGATGCGCGCCCCGGGCACCACCGGGGCGGTCGCGCCGAGCTCCCGCCGGCTGGCCGAGGCCGTGACCGCACCGGTCCCCCACCAGGGCGAGCCCGTCATCGTCGAGCTCGGTCCTGGCACGGGCGCGTTCACCACCGAGATCCAGCGGCGGCTGGGCGGGCGGGGGCACCACCTCGCGGTCGAGATCAACCCGCGGCTGGCGGAGTTCCTGTCCGGCCGCCACCCGGGGGTGGACGTCGTGGTCGCCGACGCGGCGGAGCTGCCGGAGCTGCTGCGGGAGCGGGGCCTGGAGCGGGCCGACGCGGTCGTGAGCGGGCTGCCGTGGGCGGCCTTCTCCGAGGACGTCCAGGTCCGCCTGCTGGAGGCGGTCGCCGCGGTGATGGGTCCGAACTCCGCCTTCACCACCTTCGCCTACGGCTTCGCCCGGCACCTGCCGCCGGCGCGGCGGTTCCGGCGGCGCCTGCACGCCACCTTCGAGGAGGTCGTCGCGGGCCGGACGGTGTGGGGGAACGTGCCCCCCGCCTTCGTGTACCACGCGCGGCGGCCCCGCGTGTGACGCGCACGGCCCCGGCGGCGTCCCGGACGGCGCCCCGGGGCCTCCGCGCCCGGCCGGAGCCCCCGCTCCGCAGGTCTCCCCGCGCTCCCGGCCGCGCGTGTGATCCTCGCCACGAACCGAACTTCGTTCTACTATTGCGCGCACAACCGGGTATTTGCGCGTGCAACCAGAACGGAGCCGACCACGGTGGACTTCACGCTTCCGGAGAGCGCGCTCGCCGTCCAGCGCGGCATCGCCGACATCTGCGCCCGCTACGACCTCGACTACTGGCAGCGCTGCGAGAGCGGCAAGCGCTGGCCCGAGGAGGTCTGGGCGGAGCTGGCCGAGGGGGGCTGGCTGGGGCTGGCCGTACCCGAGGAGCACGGCGGAGGCGGCCAGGGCCTGCTGGAGCTGGCCGTGGCCACCGAGACCCTCTCGGCGTCCGGCGCCGCGGGGGGCTCGGCGTTCACCTACGTGCTCACGCCGGGGTTCGGCGCGATGACCCTGGCCCGGCACGGCAGCGCGCGGCAGCGCGCGGAGCTGCTGCCCCGGCTGGCCACCGGCGAGATCGAGACCTGCTTCGCGCTGACCGAGCCGGACGCCGGCTCGGACGCGCTGAGCATCTCGGCCTCCGCCCGCCGCGACGGCGACGCGTTCGTCGTCAGCGGCCGGAAGATCTGGATCACCGGCGTGCAGCGCGCCACCTGGATGCTCCTGGTCACCCGGACCGTCCCCGCCGCCGAGGCCGAGCCCCGCAGCCACGGCCTGACCGTCCTGCTGGTGAACGTGCCGGAGGCCGTCGCCGCGGGCCGGCTCTCCTACCGGCCGATCCCCAAGATGGGGTCCAACACCACCCCGTCCAACATGGTCTTCATCGACGACCTGCGCGTGCCGGCGGCGAACGTCGTCGGCGAGGTGGACCGGGGCGCGCGGGTACTGTGGGACATCCTCAACCCCGAGCGCGTCCTGCTGGCCGCCTCCGCGCTCGGCGGCGCCGAGGTGGCGCTGCGGGCCGCCGTGCGCTACGCCACCGAGCGCGAGGTCTTCGGCCGCCCCATCGGCGCCAACCAGGCCGTCGCCCTCCCCCTCGCCCGGGTGAAGGCGGAGATCGAACTGGCCCGGCTGATGACCTACAAGGCCGCCTGGCTCTTCGACAACGGGCTGCCGTGCGGCACGGAGGCCAACATCGCCAAGCTGGCCGCCTCCCAGGCGGCCTGGGAGGCAGCCGACCGCGCCTTCCAGACCCACGGGGGCATGGCCTACTCGCTGGAGTACCCGGTCGCCCGGCTGCTGGCCGAGGCCCGCATCGGCAAGGTCGTCCCGGTCACCGAGGAGCTGCTGCTCAACTATCTCGCCACCCGGGTCCTGGGCCTGCCCCGGAGTTTCTGAACCACCGCGCCCGCCGCGACCGCCGCCACCGGCAGCGCGGGCGCCAGCAGGTACGGCCCGCAGGAGACGAGCAGCACCCCGGTGAAGGCGGTGGCCACGGCGGCGAGCCGGCGGCCGGGCCCGGCCAGCAGCCGGGTGGCGGCCGCCACGCCCACCGCGGTGACCGCGGCCAGGCAGGCCGAGGTGGTCCGCATGAGCGGGTCGAGCCCGATCCCGGAGCCCGCCGCCACCGCGGTGAGCACGCCGGTCAGCACGGCCAGCAGGAGCAGGCTGCGGTGCGGCACCTCGCCCGGGGCCGCGCCCGCGGCCAGCCGGGCGGGCAGCGCCCCGTCCCTGGCGAGCGCGGCGCCGAGCCGGGCGCCCCCGGCGATGTAGGTGTTGACCGCGCCGAAGCTCAGCAGCAGGGCCGCCCCGGCGGTGACCGGCCCGGCCGCCTCTCCGGCGCCCCGCTCCAGCAGCAGCGCGAGCGGCACCGGGGAGGTCGCCGCCCGCCCGCCGAGCACGCCCACGGTGGCCACGGCCAGTCCCAGGTAGAGCACGCCGACGACGGCCAGGGTCAGCACCGTGGCCTGCCGCAGCCGGCGGCGCGGGTCGGCGAACTCCGCCGACAGGTGGCTGGCCGCCTCCCAGCCGACGAAGGCGAAGAACAGCACCCCGGCCGCCTCGGCGACCCCGCCCCAGCCGTGCGGGGCGAACGGCGCGAAGTTGCCGGGCCGTACGGCGGGCAGGGCCGTCACGACGGCGGCGACCAGGAGCGCGGCCAGCAGCGCGGCCAGCAGGAGCTGCAGCCCGCCGGAGAAGCGCAGGCCGGCGTGGTTGGCGGCGAACGCCGCCGCCAGCAGGGCGCAGGTCACCGCCACGGTCCCGGCGGCGCCGAGGCCCAGGGCCGAGGCGGCGTACTCGGCGCCGATCATCGCTCCGGCCAGCACTCCGACCGGGACGGCGAAGTAGAACCACCAGCCGGTCACCGCGGCCGTGCGGGGCCCGAAGGCCCGGGCGGCGAACTCCGCCGCCCAGCCGCCGTCGGGGAACCGGCCGCCCAGCGCCGCGAAGGTCAGCGCGACCGGCACGCTGAGCGCCAGCAGCGCGGCCCAGGCCACGATCGGGACCGGGCCCGCGGCGGCGGCCGGCAGGTGGGGCAGGGCGAGCGCTCCGGGCCCGAGCACCGCGCCCAGCAGCA
>NZ_BAAAUT010000043.1:34809-67551 GCF_039534085.1 Planomonospora alba | reverse complement strand
TCACAGAACGACATGGCTACGATCCGACTTGCGCCGGGGCGGGTCCGTCCCCGCGGCCGGCGCGCGGCGGGCGGCGGAGCGCGGGGTGCGGTGGTCGCGCATGCACTTCGACTTCCCGGTCTCGGTCATGACCGATGCATGGTATGCGCCATTGACCCTTTCATCCTATTTGTCATCATTTATGGGCATAAAGGTGGCTCATGATAGGTCTCAGTACACCTGCTCCCCGCCGACGAAGGTCATCGCCACCCGTGTCCGCCAGATGTCCTCCCGGGGCTCGGTGAACGGGTCCCGGTCCAGCACGACCAGGTCCGCGCGGTTGCCGGCCGCGATCGTGCCCGCTCCCTCGTCGTGGTTGATCCAGGCCGACCCGGCCGTGTAGGCGGTCAGCACGGTGGCCAGGTCGAGCGCCTGCCCCGGCAGGAACGGCGTGCCCGCGGTCGGGTAGTCCGCGTGCACGGACCCGCCCGGCTCGGTCCGGTTGACCGCCACGTGCATGCCCTGGATCGGGTCGGCGGTGGAGACCGGCCAGTCGCTGCCCGCGCAGAACCTCGTCCCCGCCCTCAGCAGGTCGGCGAAGGGATACTGCCAGGACGACCGCTCCTCGCCCAGGAACGGGATCGTCAGCTCGTCCATCTGCGCGTGGTGGGTGGCCCAGAGCGGCTGCAGGTTGGCGGTCACGCCGATCCGGGCGAAGCGCGGCACGTCCTGCGGGGTCACGATCTGCAGGTGCGCGATGTGGTGGCGGCGCTCGAGACGGGTGGCCGGGTCCGTGCCCTCCAGCGCGTCCAGCGCCTCCCGCACCGCCCGCTCGCCGATCGCGTGGAAGTGCACCTGGAAGCCGTGCCGGTCCAGCTCGGCGACGTACCCCTTCAGCGCCTCGGGGTCCACGTAGGACAGGCCGGTCCCGCCGCACCGGCAGTAGGGCTCGATCACCGCGGCGGTGAAGTTCTCGGCGATCCCGTCCTGCATGATCTTCACCGAGGTCGCGCGGAACGTCTCCAGCCCCTCGGCGGCCCCGCGCCGCTCCAGCAGCTCGCCGATCTGCTCGGTGCCGCGCGCCCGGTCCCACCAGAGCGCCCCCACCACGTGCGCCTTCAGCCTCCCGGAGGAGGCGGCGGCCAGGTAGGCGGGCAGCTGGTCGTCCGAGCCGGCGTAGGAGCCGACGATCGCGTCCTGCCAGCCGGTGACGCCCAGGGAGAACAGGTACGACTGGGCCTCCAGCAGCGCCTCGACCAGGTCCCGCTCGGTCGGGCGCGGGGTGAGCAGGCCCACCAGGTCCATCGCCCCCTCGTGCAGCACGCCGCAGGGGGTGCCGTCGGCGTCGCGCTCGATCCGGCCGTCAGCCGGGTCCGGGGTGTCGCGGGTGATCCCGGCCAGCTCCAGCGCCCGGCTGTTCACCCAGGCGGCGTGGTGGTCGCGCTGGATCAGGTAGACCGGCCGGTCCGTGAAGTCGAGCTGCGAGCGGTGCGGGAGCCCGCCGGGGAAGGCCGACATGTCCCAGCCGCCGCCGTCGATCCACTCCCGCTCCGGGTGGGCGGCGGCGTAGGCGGCGACCTTCTCCAGGTAAGCGTCCAGGCCGTACACCTCCGACAGGTCGCACCTGGCCCGCTCCAGCCCGGCCTGGACCGGGTGCATGTGGGCGTCGGTGACGCCCGGGATCAGCAGGCCGCCGCGCAGGTCGACGGTCTCGCAGCGGGGGGCGGCCAGCCGTGCCACGTCGGCCTCGGCGCCCGCGGCGGCGATGCGGCCGCCGCGGACCAGTACGGCCTCGGCGAAGGAGCCGGCGGCCAGGAAGGCCCGCCCGCCCCGGAACAGCAGGTCCGTCATACGTCCACCTCTCGGATGCGCGTTCTCGTCCCGGCGGCCGCGACCGCGGCGGTCATGGTCTCGGCGGCCGGTCCCGCCGGGCGCGGTCCCAGCGGTCATGATCTCAGGATCCGTCCCGCCGGCGCGGCCGGCGGCGGTGGTCCCGTCAGCGGCCGGCGATGGAGTCGGCCAGCCGGGCCAGCAGGGAGGTGCGGCCCAGCCCGGCCCGCTCCCGGGCGTCGGCCCGGCGGTACAGGTCGTAGATGGCGTGCACCCCGATCCAGCGCAGCGGCTCGACCTCCCAGCTCCGCACCCGGCGGTCCACCCACGGCAGCGCCGCCTCCTCTGTGTCCCGCCCCAGCACCAGGTCGCGCAGGGTGCGGCCGGCGAGGTTGGCCGCGGCCACCCCGTGCCCGGTGTAGCCGCCCGCCCAGCCGATCCCGGCGGTGCGGTCCACGTGCACGGTCGCGCACCAGTCGCGCGGCACGCCCAGCACCCCCGACCAGGCGTGGGCCACCCGCGAGGCCCGCACCGCCGGGAACATCCCGGCCAGCAGCTCCCAGAGCGCCTCGACCGTCCAGGCGTGCGTGCGCCCCCGGTCGTCCACCCGCGAGCCGTACAGGTACGGCTTGCCGCGGCCGCCGAACGCGATCCGCCCGTCGGCGGTGCGCTGGGCGTACATGTAGTAGTGGGCCAGGTCGCCCAGCAGCTCGCAGCCCTCCCAGCCGATCTCGTCCCAGAGCTCGCCGAGCGGCTCGGTGACGATCATGGAGCTGTTCATCGGCAGCCAGGCCCGGTGGTACTGCCGCAGCTCCGCGGTGAACCCCTCGGTGGCCCGGATGACGTAGTCCGCGCGGACCGTCCCGTACGGCGTGCGCGCGGTGCGCGGCGCGATCCCGGTGACCGGGGTGCCCTCGAAGATCTCCACCCCGAGCCCCCGCACGGCCTCGGCCAGCCCCAGCACCAGCTTGGCCGGCTGGATCCGGGCGCAGTGCGGGCTCCAGACCGCGCCGACCGCGCCGCTGACCCGCAGGCGCTCCTCCCGCTCGTCCGCCTCCAGCAGGCGCAGGTCCTCCTCGGTCCAGCCCCAGCGGCGGGCGTGCGCGACCAGCTCGTGCAGGCGCCGCTCCTGGGCGGAGTTGGTGGCGACCGTGGTGACGCCGCCCTTGACCACGTCGGCGTCGATCCCCTCGGCCGCGGCGACGGAGACGACCTCGTCGACCGCCTCGAACATCACCCGCTGGAAGCGCCGGGCCGCGTCCGCGCCGTGCGTGGCGGCGTAGCGCTCCGGCGTCCCGGCCAGCTCGCCGACCAGCCAGCCGCCGTTGCGGCCGGAGGCGCCGTACCCGGCGAACTCCTTCTCCAGGATCACGATCCGCAGGGCGGGATCGGCCTTCTTCAGGTAGTACGCGGTCCACAGGCCGGTGTAACCGGCGCCGACGATCGCCACGTCGGCCTCGCGATCCCCCGGGAGAGGAGGGCCCGCCTGGGGGACGCCCAGGGAACGGAACCAGAAAGAGACGTCACCGTTGACGAAGTCCTCAGAAAGGGGGACAGGCGTACTCATGGCCACATATCCTGCTATATCCGTCAGGTAGGCCGTACCTTCCGACGGAAACCGTTGTGCAACCGCGTCATGAGCGATCATCGCAGACGTAACGGTGGGCTCACTCCCACGTAGCAGCGCTGTAACAGGACCCCGTCATGCTTCCTGTCGGACGGAGGGAGTGTTCCGATGGGGTTCCTGCGGATACGGACGACGGTGGACGAGCGACCGGGACGGCTGGCGTCGCTGGCCGCCGCCCTCGCGGAGAAGGGCGGCAACATCCTGGGGCTCAGCGTCCACCCGGACGCCGACGGCACGGTGGACGAGTTCGTCGCGGAGATCCCCGCCTCCCCGGAGGCCGTGCGCGGAGCGCTGGAGGCGGCCGGCGGCCGCCGGGTCCAGGTCGTCCCCGCCACCGCCCACGAGCTGACCGACGAGCCCACCCGCGTGCTCCTGCTCGCCTCCCGGGTGCGCACCGCCCCCTGGCGCCTGCCCGAGCTGCTGAAGGAGCTGCTCCGCGCCGACGACGCCCGCTGGGTCTACGGCGCCGAGATGAGCGACCTGCCCGACCCGACGCTGCTCACCGTGCCGGTGGCCGCGCGCCGGGCGATCCGGCTGCGCCGCGCCGAGCTGGCCTTCACGCTGACCGAGGCCGCCCGGGCCGCCGCGTTCGTCCGGCTGGCGCAGCCCCCCGCCGAGGCGCCCGCCTCCGCCGAACGGGTCGTCAAACTCTCCGACGGCACCGAGACCGAGGTCAGGCCGCTCACCTCGGGCTACCGCGAGGCCGTGCGCGACCTGCACGAGCGCTGCTCGCCGGAGAGCCGCCGCTTCCGCTACTTCACCGCGATGCCCGCGCTGCCGGAGAGCGTCTTCGACCGGCTCTGCGACCGCGGCCGGGGCCACTCCGTCGTCGCCGGCCGCGACGGGCAGGTGGTCGCGCTGGCCACCTTGATGTTCACCCCCGACCCCGGGATCGCCGAGCTGGCCTTCCTGGTCGAGGACCGCTGGCAGGGCAGGGGGCTGGGCACCGCCCTGGCCAGGATGCTCGTCGCCGAGGCCCGCGACCTGGGCTTCGCGGAGGTGAAGGCGGTCCTGCTCTCCGACAACGCGCGCATGCGCAGGCTCATGGTCTCGCTCGGGGCGACCCTGGGCTACACCGACGACCCCGGCGTGGTGGAGGCCAGGCTGGCGGTAGGCGTGATGGCGACGGCGTCCCCGAGCTGAACCCGTCACATCGATCCCCTGGTCCGAGGGGGGCTCAGGGCCCCTCGGACCAGGGGATCACCCCTGTCCGGCGTGCCCGGCGGACGGCGGCTCCCGCCCGCCGCCTCCCCGGGCGCGCCGGGGCGGCGGCGTCCGCCCCGGCGGCCACGGCCCGGGGAGAACCCGGCGGATACGCCTCGAAGCACCCCACGGCACGACCGGGAAGCTGAATCTCACATTTTCCTGTCAGATTATGCCGATCTCTCTGTCCCGGCCCGGTACGGCCTGCGTAGGGTCGCGGCATGGAGAAGATCCACGACTTCATCGACGCGCTGCCCAAGGCCGAGCTCCACGTCCACCTCGTCGGCTCCGCCTCCGTGCCGACGGTCCTGGAGCTGGCCCGCCGCCATCCCGGCGGGCCCGTGCCGGCCACCGAGGAGGAGCTGCGCGCCTTCTACGTCTTCCGGGACTTCCTCGACTTCGCCCGGGTCTACCGGGCCGTCAACGCGCTGGTCCGCGAGCCCGAGGACGTCGCCACCCTGGTGACGGGCCTGGCCCGCGACCTCGCCGGGCAGAACGGCCGCTACGCCGAGGTGACCGTCACGCCGTACGCCCACCACATGGTGGGCATGCCGCGCAGGGCCGTCACCGAGGCGCTGGACCTCGCCGCCCGCCGCGCCCTCGACGAGCACGGCGTCCGGATCGGCTACATCTTCGACATCCCCGGCGAGTTCGGCGCCGAGGCCGCCCGGATCACCCTGGAGCACGCCCTCGAAGAGCCCCCGCAGGCGCTGGTGGCCTTCGGCCTGGCCGGGATCGAGCAGGAGCGCGTCCACCACCGCGACGCCTTCCGGGACGCCTTCCGCGCCGCCCGGGCCGCCGGCCTGCACAGCGTCCCGCACGCCGGGGAGATGACCGGCCCCGAGACGATCTGGGAGGTCGTCGACCACCTCGGCGCCGAGCGGATCGGCCACGGCATCTCCTGCCTGGACGACCCCCGCCTCGTCGCCCGCCTGCGCGAGGAGGCGATCCCCCTGGACGTCTGCCCCGTCTCCAACGTCCGCACCGGCCAGGTCGCCCGGATCGAGGACCACCCGCTCCCGCGCCTGCTGGCCGAGGGCCTGACCGTCACGCTGGGCAGCGACGACCCGCCCATGTTCGCCACCACGCTGACCAACGAGTACCGCGTCGCCGCCGACGTCTTCGGCCTCGACGAGAAGGCCCTCGCCGGCCTCGCCCGCAACGCCGTCACCGCCTCCTACCTCGACGACGGTGCCAAGCGGGACCTCCTCGCCGAGATCGACGCGCTGCTCTGAGCCCCGTCACGGGGCCGGCCCGTCCTCCGCCCGCCACCCGGCGCACTCGCCCAGATAGGCGTCCAGGTGCTCGGCCACGAAGCGGCCGGCGTCCCAGTCCTCGGCGGACGCCGCCGCGGGATCGGCGCTGACGTAGGCCCACCCCCGCCGCGCGTCCGTCAGCTCGACGGGCCGCAGCTCGTACATCGGGCCCTCGTACTCGTCCAGGACGCGCCACTCCGCCGCGGTCAGGCCCGTGATCAGCAGGCCGCGGGCGGTCCCCTCCGGCGCGGGCACGAGCACGGGATAGACCCGGCCCGGCAGGCGGGCGGCCCGCCACCCCGCGACCTCCGCCGGAGCGCTGTCCGGCACCCGCCCGAGCAGCGCCCGCAGCACCTCGGGGAACATCAGCGTCCCGTAGACGAACAGCGCCCGGCCCTCCGCCGGGGCCCGCCCCTCGGCGTCCTGCGGCACCCGCCCCGCCGTCTCGGTCCCGTCCACGCCCACCCGCACCTCCGTGGCGTCCTGTACGCCCCGGCATCCTAGACAGGAGGGGAGGGGCGGGAGGCGGTCGCTCCCCCTCCTCCCGCGGCGACGAGGCCCCGGGCAGAGCGGCGTACCCCGGCGGCTCGGCGTCCGTGGCGGGATCACCGGCACCGGGCGTCCGGCCGGCTTGCGGCGGTCGGCGTGCGTCCCGATCCGGTCAGGCCGGCGGGGGCTGCTGACGGTAGGAGGACAGGGGCGGGGCCGTCCTGGTGGCGAGGAACTCGGTGATCCGGTAGTCGGCCACCTTCTCGACGCTGAAGGGGTCGGTCGCCACGAGGGCCTCGACGGCCGCGCGGTCCTCGCCGACGGCGACGATCACTCCGCCGTCGCGCGGGACCTTGCGGCCGGAGGCGATGAAGACCCCGGCCTCGTACTGCTCGTCCAGCCACGCGACGTGATCCGCCAGGAGGGCGTCGACACGCTCGACGGGGGCGGTGTAGGTGAGTTCGAGGATGAACATGGCCGCCAGACTAACCGGGGCGCCCGGGCCGCCCGGCGGCGGCGGGGCCACCGCGCGGCCCGCAGGCGGGACCCGGCCGGACCGCGCCCCGGGACCCGGCCGGAAGGACCGGCCGGGCGGGGAGGCGGAGAACGGCCTCAGGGAGAGGAGATCCGGCTGAGCGAGGCGGGGATCTTCGCGGCGGAGGCGCGGTCCAGCAGGAACAGGGTGCGCCGCCGCCCCCGCGCCCCGGCCGCCGGGACCTGCACCGGCCCCGAGTCGTCGGCCAGCGCCAGCCGTACGGCGCCCGCCTTGTCGGCGCCCGCCGCGACGACCCACACCTCGCGCGCCCCCTGGATGACCGGCATCGTCAACGAGATCCGGGTGGGCGGCGGCTTGGGAGAGCCGTGCACGGCCACCGCGGTCCGGGTGTCGTACAGCGCGGGCATCTCCGGGAACAGCGACGCCACGTGCGCGTCCGGGCCCATGCCCAGCAGCAGCACGTCGAAGGCGGGCGCGGGCCCGTGGTCCTCCGGCCGGGCGGCCCGGCGCAGCTCCTCGGCGTAGGCGTCGGCGGACTCCTCGGCGGACATGCCCGAGTCGGGGCCGCGCATCACGTGCACCCGGGCCGGGTCGACGTCGACGTGGTCCAGCAGGGCCTTGCGGGCGCCGGTCTCGTTGCGTTCCGGGTCGCCGGAGGGCAGGAAGCGCTCGTCGCCCCACCAGATGTCCAGGTTGCGCCAGTCGACGGCGTCGCGGGCCGGGCTGGCGGCGATCTCGGCCAGCGTGGCGATGCCGACCGTGCCGCCGGTCAGGACCAGGGAGGCCGAGCCCTTGGCCGACTGCACGTCGACCAGGCGGGTGATCACCCGGGCGGCGACGGCCTTGGCGAGCATGTCGGCGTCCCGGTGGACGACGACGGTGGGAACACTCACAGCGTGATCTCTCTGACTCGGGGATCGGGCGGGGGCGGGGCGGACCCGTCCCCCGCCCGTCAGGACTTGTGCGTACGGGCGACCCGCCGGATCGCGGCCTCGTAGATCTCGTCCGGGTCCAGGCGGCGCAGCTCCTCGGCGAGCAGCTCCTCGGTCGGGCGGCGGGCCAGGGCGACCTGGCGGTCCGGCTGGCCCGGCCGGGAGAACGTGGCCAGGCGCGCGTCGGAGCGGCTGATGACGATGTCACCCTCGGCGGTGGTCAGCCGGACGCAGGTCAGGCCGGGACCGCCGGACTCGGCGACCTTCACCGGCGCGCCGAGCCGCTCGCCCAGCCAGGCGGCCAGCAGCGGGGCGCTGGCGTGGTCGGGCGAGGCCTCCACGACGCCCTTCTTCACCTTGCCCACCGGCTGGTCGAACGCGGCGGCCAGCAGGCTCCGCCACGGCGTCAGCCGGGTCCAGGCCAGGTCGGTGTCGCCCGGCGTGTAGCTGCGGGCCCGGCCCGCGATCGCCTGCACCCGCTCCGGCGCCGCCCGCGCGTCGAGGATCCGGCGCTGGGCGAGCATCCCGACCGGGTCCTTGGCCGGGACCTCCGGGCAGCTCTTCGGCCACCAGGCGACCACCGGCGTGTCGGTGAGCAGCAGCGGGCTGACCACCGAGTCGGCGTGCCGGGTCAGCTCGCCGTACAGGCGGAGCAGGACCACCTCGCCCGGCGTGGTCTCCCCGACGCGCAGCTCCGCGTCGAGCCGGTTCGGCTCGGCGGGGTCGCGCATGACGACGACCAGGATCCGGGACGGGTGCGCGCGGGCCGCCTCGGTCGCGGCGCGGGTCGCGTCGTACTGGCTGGCCTCGTCGCAGACCACCACCAGCGTCAGCACCATGCCGACCGCCGGGCTGCCCAGCTGGTGGCGGAGGTGGGTGAGGTGGGAGGAGATCTTCGACGCGGTGGTGTCGGTGAGCATGAAGCTCGGCATCTACAGCCTCCTCCAGACGCGCCCGTCGCGGGCCATCATCTCGTCGGCCGAGGCGGGGCCCCAGGTGCCCGCGGGGTAGTCCTCCGGCGGCCCCTGCGTGGCCCAGAACTCCTCGATCGGGTCGAGGATCTTCCACGACAGCTCCACCTCGCGCTGGTGCGGGAAGAGCGGCGGGTCGCCGATCAGCACGTCCAGCAGGAGCCGCTCGTAGGCCTCGGGGGAGGACTCCATGAACGACTCGCCGTAGGCGAAGTCCATCGAGACGTCCCGGACCTCCATCGCGGTCCCCGGCACCTTCGAGCCGAACCGCACCGTGACGCCCTCGTCCGGCTGGACCCGGATGACCAGCGCGTTGTGCCCCAGTATCTCGGTCTCGTCCTTGCTGAACGGCAGGTGCGGCGCCTTCTGGAACACCACGGCGACCTCGGTCACCCGGCGCCCGAGCCGCTTGCCGGTGCGCAGGTAGAACGGCACGCCCGCCCAGCGGCGGTTGGCGATCTCCAGCTTGATCGCGGCGTAGGTCTCGGTGACCGAGTCGGCGGGGATGCCCTCCTCCTCGGTGTAGCCGACGACCGGTTCGCCGCCCTGCCAGCCGGCCGCGTAGCGCCCGCGCGCCGTGCTGCGCGCCAGGTCGTGCGGGAGCTGCACCGCCCGCAGGACCTTCTCCTTCTCCCGGCGCAGCGCGTCGGCGTCGAAGGAGGTGGGATCCTCCATCGCCACCAGCGCCAGCAGCTGGAGCAGGTGGTTCTGGATCACGTCGCGGGCCGCGCCGATGCCGTCGTAGTAGCCCGCCCGGCCGCCGATGCCGATGTCCTCGGCCATCGTGATCTGGACGTGGTCGACGTATCCGCGGTTCCAGATCGGCTCGAACAGGTTGTTGGCGAACCGCAGCGCCATGATGTTCTGGACGGTCTCCTTGCCCAGGTAGTGGTCGATGCGGAACACCGAGCTCTCCGGGAAGACCGCGCTGGTGATCGCGTTGAGCTCCCGGGCGCTGGCCAGGTTGTGCCCGAAGGGCTTCTCGATCACCACCCGGCGCCAGGAGCCGGCCGGGCCGTGCGCCACGCCGGTCCGCTTGAGCTGCTCGACCACGACCGGGAAGAACTTCGGCGGCACCGACAGGTAGAAGCCGTAGTTGCCGCCGGTGCCCCGGGTCTCGTCGATCTCCGCGAGCATCATCGCCAGCGCGTCGAACGCGCCGTCGTCGGTGAACTCCCCCGGGCAGAAGAAGATGCCCTCCGACAGCTGCCGCCAGACCTCCTCGCGGAACGGCGTGCGCGCGTTCGCCTTGACCGCGTCGTAGGTCAGCTGCGCGAAGTCCTGGTCCTGCCAGTCGCGGCGGGCGAAGCCGACCAGGGAGAAGCCCGGGGGCAGCAGCCCCCGGTTCGCCAGGTCGTAGATCGCGGGGAGCAGTTTCTTGCGCGCCAGGTCGCCGGTCACGCCGAACAGCACCAGCACGCACGGCCCCGCCACGCGGGGCAGGCGCTTGTCCCGGGGGTCGCGCAGCGGATTGGCCGCCACGCGCTCCTCGGTGGTGGGGGCGGTCGCGGCCGCCGAGGCGGCGGCCACGGCCTCCTCGACCTGCACTCCCTGCTCCTGCTGCGTCATCAGACCTCCCGCTGCTCCGTCATCAGACCTCCCGCGCGGCTTCGAGCAGACGCGCCACCCCGGCCACGCGGTCGGTCAGGTGCAGCCGCACGGTCGGACGGCCCCGGCTGGTCAGCGCGCCCTGGTCGCCCAGCGCCTGCGCCAGCTGGAGCCGCCCCAGGGTGTACGGCCTGCCGGGGACCTCCAGGTCGTCGCCCGCCTCCCCGGTGATCTGCAGGAACACGCCGTTCTGCGGCCCGCCCTTGTGGTACTGGCCGGTGGAGTGCAGGAACCGGGGCCCCCACCCGAAGGTGACGGGCCGGTCGGTGCGGACCGCCAGCAGACCGCGGAGGGTGGCCGGGTCGGCCGCGCTCCAGGCGTCGGTCATGACCTCGAACGAGGCGCCCTCGGCCACGGGGGCGTCGAAGGCCGCCTCCCGGTCGAGGTAGGCCATCACCGCCAGGTAGCCGTCGTCCGGGATCGCCTGCAGCAGCCGGGTGAACACGTCGGACAGGTCCTTGGCGTCCTGCAGGTCCTCGCCGTAGACCTCGACCGGCCCGTCCACCAGCACGGGCGTGCCCAGCGGCAGGTCGCCCGCCTCCAGCAGCCTGCTGGTGTTCTCCTTGGACTCGGTCACGTTCGGCTGGTTGAACGGGTCGATGCCCAGGACCCGGCCGGCGACCGCGGTGGCGTACTCCCAGACGAGGAACTGCGCGCCCAGCGGGCCGGCCACGGTCACCGAGCCGTCGGAGTCGATCCCGGCGACCAGCTCGTCGTCGCTGTCGTTCGGGTCGGCCCCGACGACCGGCAGGATGCCCTTGCCGGACTTGCCGGTGGACTCGGCGATCAGCTGCTCGATCCAGTCGGGCAGGCCGTTGATCTCCGACATGCCGTCCTCCAGGACGAGCTTGTCGCGTCCGGCCAGCGCGGCGGCGCCCAGCGCGGCGCCGAGCTCCAGGCCCGGGTTGCCCTCGGCCTGCGCCAGCAGCGGCCGGACCGCGTCGGCGTCGTCGAGGAGCTTCAGCACGTCGGCCCCGGCCAGCGCGCTGGGCACCAGGCCGAAGGCCGACAGGGCGCTGTAGCGCCCGCCCACGTTGGGGTCGGCGAGGATGACCGGGTAGCCCGCCTCGATGGCGGCCTGCTCCAGCGGCGAGCCCGGGTCGGTGACCACGACGATCCGCTCGGCCGGGTCGATCCCGGCCTCGCGGAAGGCCTGCTCGTAGATGCGGCGGTGGCTGTCGGTCTCGACCGTGCCGCCGCTCTTGCTGGCCACCACGACGATGGTCCGCTCCAGCCGGTCGGCCAGGGCGCGGCGGACCTGGCCGGGGTCGGTGGTGTCGAGCACGGTCAGCGGCACGTCGGCGCTGGTGCAGATGACCTCGGGGGCGAGCGAGGAGCCGCCCATGCCGGCGAGGACCACGTGGTCCAGGCCCTGGGCCCGGGCCCGCTCGACCAGGATGCCGATCTCGGGGAGCAGCTCCCGGCTGGTGAGGGGCAGGTTGAGCCAGCCCAGGCGGATGGCCGCCTCGGCCTGCGCCTCCTCGCCCCACAGGGTGGCGTCGCCAGCCGCCAGGCGCTCGTGGACCCGGTCGGCGACCAGCGCCCTGACCGTCTCGGCGGCCAGAGCGGCCAGGCGCTCCTCGTTGAACGTCACGGTCACTGCCATGCGCCTCACGCCTTCCGCAGCTCGGCGCCGACGGTGGCCAGCAGCTCGGTCCAGGACGCCTCGAACTTCTCCACGCCCTCGTCCTCCAGCACCCGCACCACGTCGTCGTAGTCGATGCCGGCGTCCTTCAGCGCGGCCATGGTGTCCCAGGCCTGCCGGTAGGAGGCGCGGACGGTGTCGCCGGTGATCCTGCCGTGGTCGGCGACGGCGTCCAGGGTCTTCTCCGGCATGGTGTTGACCGTGCCGGCGGTGACGAGCTCGTCGACGTAGAGGGTGTCGGGGTAGCTCGGGTCCTTGGTGCCGGTGGAGGCCCACAGCGGGCGCTGGGGGCGGGCCCCGGCGGCCTGCAGCGCCTGCCAGCGCGGGGAGTTCACGACCTCCTCGAAGGCGGCGTAGGCCAGGCGGGCGTTGGCGACGGCGGCCTTGCCCTTGAGGGCCTTCGCCTCGGGGGTGCCGATCTGCTCCAGGCGCTTGTCGATCTCGGTGTCGACGCGGCTGACGAAGAAGGAGGCCACGGACTCGATGGCGGCCAGGTTGAGCCCGGCGGCCTGGGCCTGCTCCAGGCCGGTCAGCCAGGCGTCCATCACGGCGCGGTAGCGCTCCAGGGAGAAGATCAGCGTGACGTTGACGCTGATGCCCTCCGCGATGGCGCGGGTGATCGCGGGCAGGCCCTCGACCGTCGCCGGGATCTTGATGAACAGGTTGGGCCGGTCGACCATCCACCACAGCGCGCGCGCCTCGGCGATGGTCTTCTCGGTCTCCCGGGCCAGGCGCGGGTCCACCTCGATGGAGACCCGGCCGTCCACCCCGCCGGTGGCGTCGTAGACCGGCCGCAGCACGTCGGCCGCCCAGCGGATGTCGTAGGTGGTGATGGCGCGGACCGCCTCCTCGACGCCCACGCCGCGCACGGCCAGGTCGTGCAGCTGCGTGTCGTAGGCGTCGCCCTTGCTCAGCGCGGAGGCGAAGATCGTCGGGTTGGAGGTGACGCCGACCACGCTCTTGTCGCGGATCAGCGCCGCCAGGTTGCCGCTGCGCAGCCGCTCGCGGCTGATGTCGTCCAGCCAGATGGACACGCCGTGGCCGGAGAGGCTCTTCAGGATCTCGCTCATGGTGATCAGTTTCCCGTCGTCTCGCCCTTGTCGGCCCCGGTCTTGGCGAGGCTGCCCTTGGCGGCCGCGACCACGCGCTCCGCGGTGAGGCCGAACTGCTGGAAAAGGGTGCGGTAGGGAGCGGACGCGCCGAAGTGCTCCAGGCTGACCACTACCCCGTCGTCCCCGACGAACTCCCGCCAGCCGAGCGCGATGCCCGCCTCGACGGCGACGCGCGCGCGGACCGAGGGCGGCAGCACGGTCTGCCGGTAGGCGGCGTCCTGGGCGTGGAACCACTCCACGCACGGCATCGACACGACCCGGGTCGGCACGCCCTCGGCCTCCAGGACCTTGCGCGCCTCGACGGCCAGCTCGACTTCCGAACCGGTGGCGATCAGGATCACCCTGGGCTGCCCGTCGGAGGCGTCCTCGAGCACGTAACCGCCCCTGGCGACCTTGCGGTGGTCGCCGGTGCCCTCGTAGACCGGGAGGTTCTGCCGGGTCAGCGCCAGCGCGGCCGGGCGGTCGGTGTGCTCCAGCACGACCCGCCACGCGGCGGCGGTCTCGTTGGCGTCGGCCGGGCGGACCACGTCGAGGCCGGGGATCGCGCGCAGCGCCCACAGGTGCTCGACCGGCTGGTGGGTCGGGCCGTCCTCGCCCAGGCCGATGGAGTCGTGCGTCCACACGTAGGTGACGGGCAGCTTCATCAGCGCCGCCAGCCGTACGGCGGGGCGCATGTAGTCGCTGAAGACCAGGAAGGTGCCGCCGTAGGGGCGGGTGCCGCCGTGCAGCGCGATGCCGTTGAGGATCGCCCCCATGCCGTGCTCGCGGATGCCGAAGTGCAGCGTCCGCCCGTAGGGGCCGCCCGGGAACGCCTTGGTCTGGTACTCCTCGGGGATGAAGGACGGCTCGCCCTTCATCGTGGTGTTGTTGGACTCGGCCAGGTCGGCCGAGCCGCCCCACAGCTCCGGCAGGACCGGCGCCAGCGCGCTGAGCACCTCGCCGGACGCCTTGCGGGTGGCCACCGAGGTGCCGGGCTCGAAGGACGGCAGCGCCTTGTACCAGCCGTCCGGCAGCTCCCGCCTGGAGATCCGGTCGAACTCGGCGGCGCGCTCGGGGGTGGCCTCCCGCCAGGCGTGGTAGGCCTTGTCCCACTCGGCGCGGGCGGCCCGGCCCCGCTGCACGACGCGGCGGGCGTGCTCCAGCACGTCGTCCGGGACGTCGAAGGACTTCTCCGGGTCCATGCCCATGATCTTCTTCGTCGCGGCGATCTCCTCCTCGCCGAGCGCCGCGCCGTGGATCTTGCCGGTGTTCTGCTTGTTGGGCGCGGGCCAGCCGATGACCGTGCGCAGCCGGATGAAGGACGGCTTGTCGGTGACGGCGCGGGCGGCCTCCAGCGCGTCGTACAGCTCCTGGACGTCCTCGACGTACTCGCCGGTGCGGGTCCAGTCGACCGTCTGCACGTGCCAGCCGTACGCCTCGTAGCGCTTGACGATGTCCTCGCTCAGCGCGATCTGCGTGTCGTCCTCGATGGAGATGTGGTTGCTGTCGAAGACGACGACCAGGTTGCCGAGCTTCTGGTGGCCGGCCAGGGCGCTGACCTCGTGGCTGATGCCCTCCTCGATGTCGCCCTCGGAGGCGAAGCACCAGATCATGTGGTCGAACGGCGAGGTGCCCGGCGCGGCGTCCGGATCGAACAGGCCGCGCTCGCGGCGGGCCGCCATCGCCATGCCGACCGCGTTGCCGATGCCCTGGCCGAGCGGGCCGGTGGTGGTCTCCACGCCGGCGGTGTGGCCGTACTCGGGGTGGCCCGGGGTCAGGCTCTCCCACTGGCGCAGCATCTGGAGGTCGTGCAGGGTCAGGCCGTAGCCCGACAGGTAGAGCTGGATGTACAGGGTCAGGCTGGAGTGCCCGCAGGACAGCACGAAGCGGTCCCGCCCCGCCCAGCAGGGGTCGGACGGGTCGTGGCGCATCACGTGCTGGAAAAGCAGATATGCGGCGGGGGCCAGGCTCATCGCGGTGCCGGGGTGGCCCGATCCCGCCTTCTCTACCGCGTCCATCGCCAGGGCCCTTACGACGTCGACCGCCCGACGGTCGAGGTCGCTCCATTCGAGGGCTGGCACGAGTTCGCTGCTCAAGTGCTCGATCTCCGGATCTAGTCGTGTTGGTGGCGCCGGTTGGCATTTCCCGCCCACAACGGACCCTAACGGTTCGACCTTGCTACCGTGGCGTAGGCCCAGCCGCGACAGGCCCGCGGAAATTGTGAGCAGCAGAGATGGGATACCCCTCCGGGGGCGCTCCATCGCGCGCCGCGCCACCCCCGTTCCGGGACCGGCCCCTCCTGCAACTACAGTGAGTCCTCACGGCCGGTCACCGGCCCGCCGTACTCCACGGATCCGCGTCGATCAGAGGTAAGCGTTGACCCCGCACGTGCTGGAAGCGCCCTAGATGGTGCTGACCGACAAGCAACCGACGGCCCCGCCGCGCGCGGGCGCGGCGCCGGGCGGCGCGCCGCGCTCCTTCGCCGACGTCGTCAAGGCCTACGTCGCCCTGACCAAGCCGCGGATCATCGAGCTGCTGCTGATCACGACGCTGCCGGTGATGTTCCTGGCGGCCAAGGGGCTGCCGCCGCTGTGGACCGCCGTCAACACGCTGGTGTTCGGCACCCTCTCGGCGGGCAGCGCGAACGCGCTGAACTGCTACATCGACCGCGACATCGACGCCGCGATGCGCCGGACCCGGCGCCGGCCCCTGGCGCGCGAGCAGGTCCCGCCGCGCAACGCGCTGGTCTTCGGCGTGGTCCTCGGCGCCGTGTCCACGCTCGGCCTCGGGCTGACGGTGAACTGGCTCGCGGCCGGGCTCTCGCTCGCCGCGAACCTGTTCTACGTCTTCGTCTACTCGATGATCCTGAAGCGGCGCACCCCGCAGAACGTCGTGTGGGGCGGCATCGCGGGCTGCATGCCGGTGCTGATCGGCTGGGCCGGGGTCACCGGGAGCCTCGACTGGGCGCCGGTGGTGCTGTTCGGCGTGGTGTTCTTCTGGACGCCCCCGCACACCTGGACCCTCGCCATGCGCTACAAGGAGGACTACGCCGCGGCGAAGGTCCCCATGCTCCCGGTGGTCGCCACCGAGCGCCGCGTCGTGCTGGAGAGCATCGTCTACACCTGGGCGACCGTGCTCTGCTCGCTGCTGCTGTGGCCGCTGGCGGGCACCACCCCGCTCTACCCCGCGGTGGCCCTGGTGCTCGGCGCGGCCTGCCTGTGGGAGGTCCACGGCCTGCTCAACCGGGTCAACGCCGGCAAGACCGGGGTGGACCTGCGCCCGATGCGCTTCTTCCACTGGTCCAACGCCTACCTGGCGCTGCTCTTCCTCGCCGTCGCGATCGACTCGATGCTCGTCTGATCAGGGCCGGTCCCCCGCGGCCCCGCCGTGATCCGGAAATGGCCGGAACCGGCCGCTCGCGGCCCGCGGGGCGGGGGACAGGCCCGGGGCGATCGGTTACGGTTTCTCCATGGCGAGCCGCGATCCACGATGGGTGTTCAAGGACCGCCCGTCCGTCGGGCTGATCGCCGGGCTCGTCGTGACCGGGCTGTGCGCGCTGGCGTCGTTCTCCTTCGACCTGGTGGACGGCGACCCGGTGCGCTTCGTGATCGCGCTCGCGCTGGCCCTGGCGCCCGTCCCGGTGCTGCTGGCGGCGGTGCTCGGGCTGGACCGCATGGAGCCCGAGCCGCGCAGCGACCTCGCCTTCGCCTTCGGCTGGGGCGCGGGCGTGGCCGTGCTGGTGGCCGGCGTGGTCAACTCGCTCAACCTGATCTACCTCGGCCAGGCGGCCATGCTCGGGCAGACGGACGCCCGCAACCTCGCCGCGACGTTCGGCGCCCCGGTCGTCGAGGAGACCATGAAGGGGCTGGTCCTGCTGGGCCTGCTCCGCTTCAGGCGGGCGGAGCTCGACGGGCCCACCGACGGGATCATCTACGCGAGCATGGTCGGCCTCGGCTTCGCGATGAGCGAGAACGTCAGCTACTACGTGGCCGCCCTCGACGAGATGGGCGCGCGGGGCCTGGCGGTGACCGTGGTGCTGCGCGGCGTGCTCTCGCCGTTCGCGCACCCGCTGTTCACCTCGATGATCGGCGTCGCGGTGGCCTACGCGGCCCAGCGCAACCGCCCCGGGCAGGTCGGGATCATCGCCGCGGGCTGGGCCGGCGCGATGCTGCTGCACGGCATCTGGAACGGCCTGGCCTCCTACGCCGGGTTCGGCGGGCTGGCCGTCGCCTACCTGCTGCTGATGATCGTGCTGTTCGTGCTCATCGGCGTGGTGGTGCGCGACCGCCGGCGCATCGTCGGGCTGATCCAGAGCTACCTGCCCGCCTACCACGCGACCGGGCTGGTCACCCCGGAGGACGTCGCCATGCTCTCCTCGCTGCCCGGCCGCCGCCAGGCCCGGCACTGGGCCAGGGGCAACGGCGGGCGCGCCGGGCTGCGGGCGATGATCGACTACCAGCTCGCCGCCACCGAGCTCGGCCTGCTCCACGAGCGGGCCGCCCACCGGACGATCGGCGAGCAGACCTTCGACGAGGAGCAGCACGCGCTGCTGCAGTGCATGGCCGAGGCCCGGCGCCAGCTGCCGCTCCCGCCGCGGCCGTCCGCCCCGGCGGAGGGGTGGGCCGCCGGCCCGCCGCCCTGGAACCCGCCCGGCGGGCCCGCCTGGTAGGCGGCCGGGCAGCCTTCCCCGCCGGGCCCTCCAGGACCGTGTCCTCCGGGACCGCGCCTTCCGGGATCCGCCGGGCGGGCGGGGCCGGATCCCGGTCTCAGCCCTCCGGGCGGAGCGCCGCCTCCAGCAGGCCGGCCTCGCGGGGGCCGGGGAAGACCGGCTCGGAGTCGAGGACCACCGCGTCCAGGAACGCCTTGGCCGCCGCGCCGAACTCGCGGACCGCGTAGGCGTAGGTGGTCCCGGCCCACCTGCGGCTGGAGTCGTCGCCGACGCCGGAGGCCTCCAGGCCCGCCGTACGGCACAGCGCCACGGCCCGGGGCAGGTGGAAGACCTGGGTGACCACGGTCAGCCGGGTGGCGCCGAACACGTCCCGGGCGCGCACGCAGGAGTCCCAGGTGTCGAAGCCCGCGTAGTCGAGGACCAGGACCCGGCCGGGCACGCCGCGCGCGATCAGGTAGTCGCGCATCACGCTCGGCTCGTCGTAGCCGGTCCGGCCGTTGTCGCCGGAGAGCAGCAGCGCGCGCACCCGGCCCGCCCGGTACAGCTCGGCGGCGATGTCCAGCCGCCTGGCCAGCATGGGGGAGGGGCGGCCGCCGTGCACGGCCGCGCCGAGGACCAGCGCCACCGGCGCCCGCGGCACCCCGGCCGTCCAGCCGGGGGACGAGTCGGCGACCACCCGGTGCCCGGAGCTGACCAGGTGGGCCCAGGTGAGCGGGGCCAGCGCCAGCAGGCTCAGCGCCACCGCCGCCCGGTAGCAGCGGCGCAGCGCCGTACGGGACGGCCTGCGCGGCGCCGGGCGGCGGGACGCGGGGGTCACGCAGGAACCGCGTCGGGCTCGGCCGCCTCGGCCTCCGGCGCGTCCGCCGGGCCCCGGGAGCGCAGCGTGAAGACCGCCCGCAGCGTGCAGATCCACACCAGGGTGGCGCCGAGCACGTGCAGGCCGACCAGGAAGGCGGGCACGGCCAGGAAGTACTGGACGTAGCCGACGACCCCCTGGACCAGCTCCACGGCCAGCAGCGTCAGCGCCGCCCGCCGGGCGGCCGCCGGCGCGCCGGTCACGTGCAGCGCGAACACCAGCGCGAACGTCAGCCCCACCACGGCGTAGGCGGCGTCGGCGTGGATCCTGGCCACGGTCTCGATGTCGAACGGGAAGCGCGAGGCGATCTCGTCGCCGGAGTGCGGGCCGGTCCCGGTCACCACCATGCCCGCCAGGATCAGCACGAGCACCGCGCCGACCAGCACGTGCCCGAGCACGCGGATGCGCGGGTGGACCAGGGGCCGCGGCGGCGCGTCGCCCTCGCCGGCGCGGGCGTACAGCGCGCAGGCGGCGGCGGTCATGCCGACGGAGAACAGGAAGTGCACGTTCACGGTGACCGGGTTGAGCGCGCTGTGCACCACCACGCCGCCCCAGAAGGCCTGCACGGCCACGCCGAACGGCTGGATCCACGCCAGGCGGACCAGGTCGCGCCGGCGCTGCGGGAGCCGGAGCGCGGCCAGCACGCAGGCGACGGCCACGACCAGCACCAGGAAGGTCAGCAGCCGGTTGCCGAACTCGATCGCCGTGTTGAGCGGGGAGATCCCGTCGTGGGCGGCGGGGACGAAGCTGTCTGGGGTGCACTGCGGCCAGGTGGGGCAGCCCAGCCCGGAGCCGGTCACCCGCACCACCGCGCCCGTCACCGTGATGCCCGCGTTGACGACCACCGCGGCCAGGGCCCACCGGCGCATCGAGACGGCGGTGGGGGACCACGCGGACCACGCGGAGCGCGGCGGGCCCGCGGGGGGACGGGACTGCTCAGGGAGCTGGTTCACGGCTCACATCGTAGGCGGCGGGTGCGGTGGTCCCGCCGCGGGCCCGCACGTCCCGGGGCGGGCCGGGCGGAAGGACCCGTCCGCGCGGGCGGGCCGGGCGCAGGGGCGGGCGGGGGGACGGCGGGGCGGCCGGGGCGCGGTCAGCCCGCGTCGCGGGTCGCGCCGACGCTGGCGACGACCACGCAGCCGATGGCGGCCCACTCGCGCGCGTGCAGGACCTCGCCCAGGACCAGCAGGCCGATGAGGGCGGCCGCGGCCGGCTCCAGGCTCATCAGGATGCCGAAGACCCGCTTCGGCATCCGGCGCAGCGCCTCCAGCTCCAGCGTGTAGGGGATCACCGACGACAGCAGCCCGACGCCCAGCCCGATCAGCAGCAGCTCCGGCCGGAGCAGGTCGGCGCCGCCCGTGGCGACGCCGACGGGGGCGGCCAGCAGGCAGGCGACGAGCATCGCGAACGACACCCCGCCGGTGCCGGGGAAGCGCCGGCCGACCGCGGCCGACAGCAGGATGTAGGCGGCCCAGCAGGCCCCGGCGACCAGGGCGAAGCCGATGCCCACCCAGTCCAGGCGGGAGGCCTCCCCCCAGGGCGCCAGGAGCGCGATGCCGGAGGCGGCCAGCACCACCCAGAGCAGGTCGAGACGGCGCCGGGAGGCGGCCACCGCCACGCCGAGCGGGCCCAGGAACTCGATCGCCACCGCGATCCCCATGGGCAGCCGGGCCAGCGCCTCGTAGAACGACATGTTCATCAGGCCCAGCGCCGCGCCGAACGCCACCCCGACCCCCAGGTCGGCCCTCCTCAGCCCGCGCAGGCGGGGGCGGGCGACCAGGCTCAGCACCAGCGCGCCCATGCCGATCCGCAGGAGCACCACCGCGCTCGGCGGCAGGTGCGCGAAGAGCTCCTTGGCGAAACCCGCGCCGGTCTGCACCGACAGGATCGCCAGCAGCACCAGGCCGGAGGGCGGGATCGCGTCGGAGGCGGTCCGCAGCAGGGCTCCGGGGCCGCGCCGCCCCGGCCCGGCGGCTCCCGGCAGGGCGTCGGCGGTCACAGGCCCCCCCTTTTTTCAGGTGCTATCCAGACTCACGCACCTTACTTGAGGGGGCGGGTCATTCCCAGCGGAATGTCCGCGATGCGAGACCCAGCGAGACCGCCGCCCAGACCGCCAGGACGGCCGCGGAGGCGACCGGGAAGGCCGCGCCGTCGGCCAGGACCGAGCGGAGCCCGCCGGTCAGCGCCGAGATGGGCAGCAGCTCCAGCGCCGGCTCCACCCGGTCGGGGAAGACCGACAGCGGGAAGACGACCCCGCCGCAGCCGAGCAGGACGAGGTAGACCAGGTTGGCCCCGGCGAGCGTGGCCTCGGCGCGCAGGGTGCCGGCCATCAGCAGGCCGAGCCCGCTGAAGGCGGCGGTGCCCAGCACGACCAGCGCCAGGGCGGACAGCGGGGAGCCGGAGGGCCGCCAGCCCAGGGCGAGCGCCACCCCGGAGACGACCGCGACCTGCACCGCCTCGACCGCGACCACCGCCAGCGTCTTGGCCAGCAGCAGCCCGCTCCGGGAGAGCGGGGTCGCGCCCAGCCGCTTCAGCACGCCGTAGCGGCGCTCGAAGCCGGTCGCGATGGCCTGCCCGGTGAAGGCCGTGGACATCACGGCCAGCGCGAGGACGCCGGGGGTGGTGAAGTCGACCCGGGAGCCGCCGCCGACGTCCACCAGGGGCGCGGCGGAGAACCCGACGAGCAGCAGCACGGGGATGATCAGCGTCAGCAGCAGCTGCTCGCCGTTGCGGAGCGTCGCGCGGATCTCCGCGCCGGCCTGCGCCAGCACCATCGCCGGCAGCGGCGCGGCGCCCCCGCGGGGGGCCAGGTCGGCGCCCGCGGGCTTCGCGGGGGTGGCGGAGGTCGTCATCGCAGCTCCCGGCCGGTCAGTTCGAGGAAGACGTCTTCCAGGGTGCGGCGCTCGATGCTGAGGTCGTCGGCGGTGACGCCCTCGGTCGCGCACCAGGCCGTCACGGTCGCCAGCAGCTCGGGGCCGACCTGCCCCTCGATGATGTAGTGCCCCGCGGGGGACTCCTTGGCCGCGCTGCCCGCCGGCAGCGCGGTGAGCAGCTCGTCGAGGGCGAGCCCCGGCCGGGCGCGGAAGCGCAGCTGCCGCTCGGCGCCGGTGAGCGCGGCGGGCGTGCCCTGGGCCACCACCCGGCCGCGGTCGATGACCACCACGTGGTCGGAGAGCTTCTCGGCCTCGTCCATGTGGTGGGTGGTCAGCACCACCGACACCCCGGCGGCCCGCAGGTCGCCCACCAGCTCCCAGCAGGCGTGGCGGGCCTGGGGGTCCAGCCCGGCGGTCGGCTCGTCGAGGAAGACCAGCTCGGGGCGGCCGACCACCGCCGCGGCCAGCGAGACGCGCTGCTGCTGGCCGCCGGACAGCCTCCGGTACGGCGTGCGGGCGTGCTCGGTCAGCCCGAGCCGGTCCAGCAGCGCCGCGGGGTCGAGCGGGTCGGAGTAGAAGCGGGACACCAGCCGCAGCCACTCGCCGCAGCGCATGGCCGGCGGCACGCCCCCGGACTGGAGCATCACGCCCACCCGCGCCCGCAGCTCCGGCCGGGCCGGGTCGAGCCCGAGCACGTTCACGGTGCCGCCGTCCGCGCGCCGGAAGCCCTCGCAGATCTCGACCGTGGAGGTCTTGCCCGCGCCGTTGGGGCCGAGGACGGAGGTGACCGCCCCGCGGGCGGCGCTGAAGGTGAGGCCGTCGATCGCGGTCGTTCGGCCGTATCTCTTGACCAGATCGATGATCTCGACGGCTGGGGAGTCCATGGCCACGAGTCTAGGGACTCGCCGGCGCGGTCCCGTTCGCGGCCGTCCGCCCGCCGGCGCCCGTGTCCGGGGCGGGGCCCGGGGCGGGAGTCCGCCCGCCGGCGCCCGTGTCCGGGGCGGGGCCCGGGGCGGGAGTCCGCCGCGCCGCGCGGGGGGCGGGGCCGGATCCAGGGCGCGGGCGGTGCGCGGCCCCGCGGCGGGCCGCGGGGCCGCGGCCGTGCGGGTGCGGAAAGTGAGATTCCGGTATCGGGAATATCGGATGACCGGATCCTGTTCCGATGCTCGGCCCGCAGCGGGCCCACCGTGGTCCGTGAGGGATGGGAGAACCGCCGATGACCGCCGGCGCCGTACGACAGGACGCCACGCACGCACCGGGGGGACGGCGCAGGAGGCTCCTGCTGCTCGTCCTGGGCTCGCTCTCGGCGATCGGCCCTCTCTCCATCGACATGTACCTGCCCGCGTTCCCCGCGATCGCCGGCGAGCTGGACGCCGGCCAGGCGCAGGTCCAGCTGACCCTCACCGCCTGCCTCGTCGGCGTCGCCGTCGGACAGGTCGTCGCCGGCCCGCTCAGCGACGTGCGGGGGCGCCGCCTCCCGCTGCTGGCCGGGATCGGCGCCTACGCTGCGGCCTCGCTGCTGTGCGCGTTCTCCCCGTCGGCGCAGGCACTGATCGGATTCCGGCTGCTCCAGGGGATCGCGGGCGGGGCCGCGCTGGTGATCGTGCGCGCGGTCGTGCGCGACCTGTACGAGGGCGCCGCCATCGCGCGCATCTTCGCCACCCTCATGCTCGTCAGCGGACTGGCCCCGATGCTGGCCCCGATCCTCGGCGCGCAGGTGCTCGCCCACACCTCCTGGCGGGGGATCTTCGCCGTGCTGAGCGCCATGGGCCTGGCGCTGCTGGCCGCCGCGGCCGGCGGGGTGCGCGAGACGCTCCCCGCCGGGCGGCGGGAGGAGGGCGGGCTCCGGCACACCCTGGCGGCCTTCGGGCGCCTGCTGCGCGACCGCTCCTTCATGGCGGCCGCGCTCGCCTCCGGCCTGGGCTTCGCCGGCCTGTTCGCCTACATCTCCGGCTCGCCGTTCGTGATCCAGGAGGTGTACGGCGCCTCGGCGCAGACCTACTCCCTGGTGTTCGCGCTCAACGCCCTCGGCCTGACCGCCGCCGCGCAGGTCGGCGGGCGGATCGCCGGGAGCAGGCTGAGCCCCGAGGGGATGATCATGGCGGGGCTGCTCCTCTGCCTGGCCGGGGCGGGTGCGCTGGTCACCGTGGCGCTGGCGGGCCTGCCGTTCGAGGCGCTGGTCGCGGCGCTGTTCGTGACGGCCTGCGGCACGGGCCTGGTGGTGCCGGGCGGCGGCGCGCTCGCGCTGGCCGGGCAGTCCCCGCAGGTCGCCGGGAGCGCTTCGGCGCTGGTGGGCGTCGTGCAGTTCGCCCTCGGCGGGCTCGCCGCCCCGCTGGTCGGGCTGGGTGACGGGGACTCGGCCCGGCCGATGGCCTACGTCCTGGCGGGCTTCGCCGTCGCGGCGCTGGCGGTCTTCGCGGGCCTGCGGCGCGGGAGGTCCGGCGTTTCCGCAGGTTAGGTAAGCCTTTCCTGGGTGACGCATTGCATCCCGGGAGGCGTCCCTCCGGTTTGGCAGCCGGGAAGCAATTACGCCACACTGATGTTGTGAAATACGTGCCCCGGATGAAGGACACCCAGGGAGCCGCCGTCGCGCGGCCCTCCGCCGTGTCCGCGGAGACCGGCACGCGCGCGCGCGTCGCCCGGCTCATCCTGGAGCACGGACCCGTCACCGCCGCCGCCCTCGGAGAACGGCTCGGGCTCACCCCCGCCGCCGTCCGCCGCCACCTGGACGCGCTGCTCGCCGAGGGGATGATCGAGCCCCGTACGGCGCGCCCGCGCGGCCAGCGGGGAAGAGGACGGCCGGCGAAACTGTTCGCCATCACCGACGCCGGACGCAGCGCCTTCGAGCACGCCTACGACGGGCTGGCGGGGAGCGCGCTGCGCTTCCTCGCCGACCGGCTGGGCGAGGAGGCGGTGACCGAGTTCGCGCGTTCGCAGGTGTCCGGCCTGATCGGCCGCCTGCGGGGGGAGATGCAGGACGTGCCCGCCTCCGAGCGGGTCCGCGTCCTGGCCGAGGCGCTCTCGGCCGACGGCTACGCCGCCTCGGCCAGCAGGGCCGCCCTCGGCGGCGAGCAGCTGTGCCAGCACCACTGCCCGGTGGCGCACGTGGCCGCGGAGTTCCCGCAGCTGTGCGAGGCCGAGACGGAGGCGTTCGCGCAGATCCTCGGCACTCCCGTGCAGCGGCTCGCGACCATCGCCCACGGCGACGGGGTCTGCACCACCCACGTGAGCCCGCCCCGTCCACAAACGATCGACGAATCGAGCAAGGAGACCGGAAGGTGACTGTCACCGACCGCCCGGAGCTGGAAGGCCTCGGGAATTACAAGTTCGGCTGGGCCGACTCCGATACGGCTGGCGCCGCGGCTCGCAGGGGTCTGTCCGAGGAGGTCGTCCGTAACATCTCCGCGCTCAAGAACGAGCCGGAGTGGATGCTGGACCTCCGTCTGAAGGGCCTGCGCCTGTTCGACAAGAAGCCGCTGCCGACGTGGGGCTCGGACCTGTCCGGCATCGACTTCGACAACATCAAGTACTTCGTGCGCTCCACCGAGAAGCAGGCCGCCTCCTGGGACGAGCTGCCCGAGGACATCAAGAACACCTACGACAAGCTCGGCATCCCCGAGGCGGAGAAGCAGCGCCTCATCGCCGGCGTCGCCGCGCAGTACGAGTCCGAGGTCGTCTACCACAAGATCCGTGAGGACCTCGAGGAGAAGGGTGTCATCTTCGTCGACACCGACACCGGCCTGCGCGAGCACGAGGAGCTCTTCAAGGAGTACTTCGGCACCGTCATCCCGGTCGGCGACAACAAGTTCGCCGCGCTGAACACCGCCGTCTGGTCGGGCGGCTCGTTCATCTACGTGCCGAAGGGCGTGCACGTCGAGATCCCGCTCCAGGCCTACTTCCGGATCAACACCGAGAACATGGGCCAGTTCGAGCGGACCCTGATCATCGTCGACGAGGACGCCTACGTCCACTACGTCGAGGGCTGCACCGCCCCGATCTACTCCTCCGACTCGCTGCACAGCGCGGTCGTGGAGATCATCGTGAAGAAGGGCGCCCGCTGCCGCTACACGACCATCCAGAACTGGTCGAACAACGTCTACAACCTGGTCACCAAGCGCGCCGTGGCCTACGAGGGCGCGACCATGGAGTGGATCGACGGCAACATCGGCTCCAAGGTCACGATGAAGTACCCGGCCGTCTACCTCATGGGCCCGCACGCCAAGGGCGAGACCCTGAGCGTCGCCTTCGCCGGTGAGGGCCAGCACCAGGACGCCGGCGCCAAGATGGTGCACCTGGCTCCGCACACCTCCTCCACCGTCATCTCCAAGTCCGTGGCCCGCGGCGGCGGCCGCACCTCCTACCGCGGCCTGGTCCAGATCGAGGAGGGCGCGCACGGCAGCGCCAGCACGGTCAAGTGCGACGCGCTCCTGGTCGACCAGATCAGCCGCTCCGACACCTACCCCTACGTCGACGTCCGCGAGGACGACGTGGCGATGGGGCACGAGGCCACGGTCTCCAAGGTCTCCGAGGACCAGCTGTTCTACCTGATGAGCCGCGGCCTGGACGAGGACGAGGCGATGGCGATGATCGTGCGCGGCTTCGTCGAGCCGATCGCGCGCGAGCTGCCGATGGAGTACGCGCTGGAGCTGAACCGCCTGATCGAGCTGCAGATGGAAGGGGCCGTCGGCTGATGGGTCTCGAAACGAAGCCCCTGTCGGGCCTGCACGCGAAGTCGTCCTACGACCCGGCCGACTTCGAGGTCCCGACCGGCCGCGAGGAGGAGTGGCGCTTCACCCCGCTCTCGCGCCTGAAGGGCCTGCACGACGGCACGGCCGCCGTCTCCGGCAACGTGCTGGTGACCGTGGACGCCGCCCCCGAGGCCACGGTGGAGACCGCCGGCCGCGGCGACGCCCGGATCGGGACGGCCTACGTGCCCGAGGACCGGGTCAGCGCGCAGGCCTACGCCTCCTTCGAGAAGGCGACCGTGGTCACCTTCCCGCGCGAGGCGGTCGCCTCCAAGCCGACCGTGATCACCTTCACCGGCTCGGGCGAGGGCGCGGCCTACGGCCACACCGTCGTGGTGCTGGAGCCGATGGCCGAGGCCGTCGTCGTGCTGGAGCACACCGGCAGCGCGGTCTACGCCGACAACGTCGAGTTCGTCGTCGGCGACGGCGCCACGCTGAAGGTCGTCAGCCTGCAGGACTGGGCCGACGACGCGGTGCACGTCTCGCACCACCACGCGCAGCTGGGCAAGGACGCGACCTTCCGCAGCTTCGTCGTCACCCTCGGCGGCGACCTGGTGCGGCTGGCGCCCTCGGTCTCCTACACCGCCCCCGGCGGCGACGCCGACCTGACCGGCCTGTACTTCGTGGACGCCGGCCAGCACATCGAGCACCGCCTGCTGGTGGACCACTCCCAGCCCAACTGCAAGAGCAACGTGGTCTACAAGGGCGCGCTGCAGGGCGAGGACGCGCACGCCGTCTGGATCGGCGACGTGATCATCCGGGTCGAGGCCGAGGGCACCGACACCTACGAGCTCAACCGCAACCTGCTGCTGACCGACGGCGCCCGCGCCGACTCGGTGCCGAACCTGGAGATCCTCACCGGCGAGGTCGCCGGCGCGGGCCACGCCAGCGCCTCCGGCCGCCTGGACGACGAGCACATCTTCTACCTGCAGGCCCGCGGCATCCCGTTCGACGAGGCCCGCCGCCTGGTCATCCGCGGCTTCTTCGGGCAGCTGCTGGAGAAGATCGAGCTGCCCGAGCTCCGCGAGCGGGTCGTCGCCAAGGTCGAGGCGGAGCTGGAGCGGTGACGTTCGAGAAGGTCTGCGCGCTCGCCGACATCCCCGACGGGGGAGTGATCGGCGTCGAGGTCGGCGACACCCCCGTGGCGCTGGTCCGCCAGGGCGACGAGGTGCACGCCCTGCACGACGTGTGCTCCCACGCCGAGGTCAGGCTCAGCGAGGGCGAGGTCTACGACGGCAGCCTGGAGTGCTGGCTGCACGGCTCGTGCTTCGACCTGCGCTCCGGCAAGCCCACCGGCCCGCCCGCCACCAAGCCCGTTCCCGTCTACCGAGTGAAGATCGACGGCGATGACGTCCTCGTCTCGCTCTCGAAGGAGTCATAGTGTCTGATTCGAGCCGAGTCCGCTCGGGGTCCACTCTCGAGATCCGCGACCTGCAGGTCGCCGTCGAGGACAAGCAGATCCTGCGCGGTGTGAACCTGACCGTGAACGCCGGTGAGACCCACGCCATCATGGGCCCCAACGGCTCCGGCAAGTCCACCCTCGCCTACGCGATCGCCGGCCACCCGAAGTACACGATCACCGGCGGCCAGGTCCTGCTGGACGGCGTCGACCTGCTGGAGCTGGGCGTCGACGAGCGCGCCCGGGCCGGCCTGTTCCTCGCCATGCAGTACCCGGTCGAGGTCCCCGGCGTCTCGGTCTCCAACTTCCTGCGCTCGGCGGTCACCGCGGTGCGCGGCGAGGCCCCCAAGCTCCGCGAGTTCGCCAAGGACCTGAAGGCCGGCATGGACGCCCTGTCCATCGACCCCGCCTTCGCCCAGCGCAACCTCAACGAGGGCTTCTCCGGCGGTGAGAAGAAGCGCCACGAGATCCTCCAGCTGGAGCTGCTCAAGCCGAAGATCGCCGTCCTCGACGAGACCGACTCCGGACTGGACGTCGACGCGCTGCGCGTCGTGTCCGAGGGCATCAACCGCTTCCGCGCCTCCGGTGAGACCGGCGTGCTCCTGATCACCCACTACACCCGCATCCTGCGCTACGTGAAGCCGGACTTCGTCCACGTCTTCGCCGCCGGCCGGGTCGTCGAGGAGGGCGGTCCCGAGCTCGCCGAGAAGCTCGAGGCCGAGGGCTACGAGCAGTACACCAAGGCGAGCGCCTGACACGGGTGCGGGCCCGGCGGGCCCGCACCGCCATCCCCCGCCAGAGCGAACCAGGAGTGATGAGGGCTTGATGGACACCGCGTTCGACGTGGAGAGGATCAGGAAGGACTTCCCGGTCCTCTCCCGCGAGCTGCCCGGCGGCAGGCCTCTGGTCTACCTCGACTCGGGCAACTCCTCGCAGAAGCCCACCCAGGTGATCGAGGCCGTGCGCGAGCACATGGCGATGCACTACGGCAACGTCGGCCGCGCGATGCACGTGCTGGGGTCGGAGTCCACCGAGGCCTTCGAGAACGCCCGCGACAAGGTCGCCGCCTTCGTCGGCGCGCCGAGCCGCGACGAGATCGTCTTCACCAAGAACGCCTCCGAGGCGCTCAACCTGGTCGCCTACGCCTTCGGCAACCGGGCCGGCTCCGACCCGCGCTTCGCGATGGGCCCCGGAGACGAGATCGTCATCTCCGAGATGGAGCACCACTCCAACATCGTCCCCTGGCAGCTGCTCGCGCAGCGGACCGGCGCCACGCTGAAGTGGTTCTCCGTCACCGACGACGGCCGGCTGGACCTGTCGGACCTGGAGGAACTGGTCACCGAGCGGACGAAGATCGTCTCGATCGCGCACCAGTCGAACGTGCTCGGCACGGTCAACCCGGTGGACCGGGTCCTGGCCCGGGTCCGCCAGGTCGGCGCGCTGATGATGCTGGACGCCTCGCAGTCGGTCCCGCACAAGCCGGTCGACGTGGCCGCGCTCGGCGTGGACTTCCTGGCGTTCACCGGGCACAAGGCCGCCGGTCCCTCCGGGATCGGCGTGCTGTGGGCCCGGGCCGAGCTGCTGGAGGCGATGCCCCCGTTCCTGGGCGGCGGCGAGATGATCGAGGCGGTCTGGATGGACCGCGCGACCTACGCGCCCGCGCCGCACAAGTTCGAGGCGGGCACCCCGCCGATCGTCGAGGCCGTCGGCCTGGGCGCGGCGCTGGACTACCTGTCCTCCGTCGGCCTGGAGGCGATCGCCCGCCACGAGCGCGAGCTGACGGCGTACGCGCTGCAGGCGCTGCGCGAGGTCCCCGGCCTGAAGGTGATCGGCCCCGAGGACCTGGTGGACCGGGGCGGCATCGTCTCCTTCACCGTCGCAGGCATCCACCCGCACGACATCGGGCAGATCCTGGACGACGAGTTCGGGGTGGCGGTGCGCGTGGGGCACCACTGCGCCCGCCCGCTCCACCTGAGGTTCGGGATTCCCGCCACCACGCGGGCGTCCTTCTACCTGTACAACACGACGGCCGAGATCGACGCCCTGGTCCGCGGCCTCCACCACGTGCAGAAGGTGTTCGCCTAGCCATGCCGGAGCGGTCGGACCGGCGGGCGGGCGCCCTGCCGCGCGCAGCGAACGAGAAGGTGAACGCGACTCCATGATCGCCGAGTCCATGTACCAGGAGCTGATCCTGGAGCACTACAAGCATCCGCAGGGGCGCGGCCTGCGTGAGCCCTTCGACGCCGAGGTCCACCACGTCAACCCGACCTGCGGTGACGAGATCACCATGCGGGTGAAGCTGGGCGACGGCGGCAAGGTCGAGGACGTCTCCTACGACGGGCAGGGCTGCTCGATCAGCCAGGCCGCCGCCTCCGTCCTGCACGAGCTGGCCACCGGCTCGACCGTCCAGGAGACGCTGGAGGTGGTCGACGAGTTCACCCGCCTCATGCAGGGCAGGGGCCAGGCGGAGGCGGACGAGGAGGTGCTGGGCGACGCGGTGGCGTTCGCCGGCGTCGCCAAGTTCCCGGCCCGGGTCAAGTGCGCGCTGCTGGCCTGGATGGCCTACAAGGACGCGGTCGCGAGGAGCGCGTGACGATGAGTGAGCCGATCACGAACACGGAGTCCGTCTCGCCCGGGCGCCGTGAGGAGGAGGTCCGATGAGCAAGCCCGTGGAGACGCCCACCGGGGCGTACGACGGGGAGACGACGCTCGAGGAGGTCATGGAGGCCCTCAAGGACGTCGTGGACCCCGAGCTCGGGATCAACGTCGTGGACCTGGGCCTGGTCTACGGGATCAACCTCGACCCCGCGGGGGAGGGGAAGGCGCCGGTGGCCACCATCGACATGACGCTGACCAGCGCGGCCTGCCCGCTGACCGACGTCATCGAGGAGCAGGCGCACTCGGCGCTCGACGGCATGGTCTCCGACGTGAAGATCAACTGGGTCTGGCTCCCGCCGTGGGGCCCGGACAAGATCACCGATGAGGGGCGCGACCAGCTCCGCATGCTCGGGTTCAACGTCTGACCCGCCCCCTCCCCGGATACGGCCCGCGGCGCACGAGTTGCGGGCCGTACCGGAATGTGTGAGAGAATGCGCCGTGCCGGGAAGAAACACCCGGCACGGAGCGTTGCTCCACTGTCGGACAAGCGCCCGCTCCCGAAGCGGCGCCCCGACCGCCCCGGCACTGCGAACGCCGGGAATGCTTGATCGTGGTTTGACTGCGTGCGGGTAAGATGGACCCGCCCCGTGCGGTGCGCCTCGACTTGCACCGCACCACCGCCCCTCGACGTGGGCGTCGATCGAGCGCGGCCCGACCGGCCGCGCGCTCCAGGCTCGTCCTTTCGCAGAAGTGACGTGCCGCGTTCTTCTACCGAAAGGCACGACTCTTCGTGACCATGCTTGACGCTGCCCTGCCCGAGAACCTCGATCTCCCCGAGGCCGCTCCCGGCGTTTCCGAGTTCGCCCTCCTCGGCCTGCCCAGGCCGCTGGTGACGGCGCTCGCCCGCCAGGGCATCGAGGCACCCTTCCCCATCCAGCGGGCCACCATCCCGGACATCCTCTCCGGCATCGACGTGCTCGGCCGCGGCCAGACCGGCTCCGGCAAGACGCTGGCCTTCGGCCTGCCCACGATGGCCCGCGTCGCCGGCGCCAAGGCGGCCCCCGGCCGCCCGCGCGCCGTCGTCCTGGTGCCCACCCGCGAGCTGGCCATGCAGGTGACCGACGCGCTCGAGCCCCTCGGCCGCGGCCTGTCCCTGCGCATGAAGACCGTCGTCGGCGGCATGTCCATGGGCCGCCAGATCGAGGCGCTCCGCCGCGGTGTGGAGATCCTGGTGGCCACCCCCGGCCGCCTCACCGACCTCATCCAGCAGGGCGAGTGCTCGCTGGCGGACGTCCAGGTGACCGTGCTGGACGAGGCCGACCACATGTGCGACCTCGGGTTCTTCCCGGTGGTCAGCGCGCTGCTGGCGCAGACCCCGGCCGGCAGCCAGCGCCTGCTGTTCTCCGCCACCCTCGACGGCGACGTGGACAAGCTCGTCAAGCGCTTCCTGACGGACCCGGTGACCCACTCCCTGGCCCCGGCCACCTCCCCGGTGGACACCATGGAGCACCACCTCCTGGAGGTCCACCGCGACGACAAGTTCCCGGTGACCGCGGAGATCGCCAACCGCGACGGCCGGACGATCATCTTCGTCCGGACCCAGCACGGCGTGGACCGGCTGTGCAAGCAGCTCGCCCAGGTCGGCGTCAAGGCAGGCGGCCTGCACGGCGGCAAGCGCCAGAACCAGCGCACCCGCATCCTCGCCGAGTTCAAGGAGGGCGCGGTCAACGTCCTGGTCTGCACCGACGTCGCGGCCCGGGGCATCCACGTCGACGGCATCAGCCTCGTGCTCCACGTCGACCCGCCGCAGGACCACAAGAGCTACCTGCACCGCGGCGGCCGTACGGCCCGCGCGGGGGAGAAGGGCACCGTGCTGACGCTGGTGCTGCCCAACGAGCGCCGGTCCACCGACGCGATGGCCCGCCGCGCCGGCATCAAGCCGTTCCGGCTCAAGGCCATCCCGGGCCACCCGCGCCTGGAGGAGGTCGCTGGCGCCCGGCGGCCGAGCGGCGAGCCCATCCCGGTCTGGGAGCCCGCGGCCCCCGCCGCCAAGCAGCGCCGGCGCCGCGAGGACGGCCGCGGCCGCGGTCCGCGCCGGTTCCGCGACCGGCACGACGGCGAGGGGCGCCCGTCCGGTGAGGGCGGCCGGGGCGGCGAGCGCCGCTTCGAGAGCCGCTCCGACCGCTCCGGCGGGTACCGCGCCGAGCGCCCGGCGGGCGAGCACGAATCCTTCCGGGGCGACCGCCACCACGGCGGGTACCGTGCCGAGCGGCGGGAGCCGTTCCGGAGCGGCGAGCGTCCCGGCGGCTACCGGGGCGACTCCCACCGCGATGACTCCTACCGGGGTGAGCGTCCCGGCGGCTACCGCGGCGACTCCCACCGGGGTGAGCGCTCCGGCGGTCACCGCGGCGAGCCGTTCCGCGAGGGGCGCCCGTCCGGTGAGGGCGGCCGGGGCGGCGAGCGCCGCTTCGAGAG
>NZ_BAAAUT010000043.1:0-34709 GCF_039534085.1 Planomonospora alba | reverse complement strand
CCGCTCCGACCGCTCCGGCGGCCCGCGCGGCGGCTTCCGCGGGAGCCGCCCGTACGGCGAGCACGGCGGCGGCCCGCGCCGCGGCCGCTGACGGCGGGCGGGCGCCGGCCGCCCCCTGACGGACACGCACCACCGGAGAGCCCGGCAGGTCCCCGAGGACCGGCCGGGCTCTCCGCGTTCCGCCGGATCCCCCGCTCCGGTGTCCGGGGTCCTCCAGGCGCCCGCGAGCCGCGCCCGGCCTCCCCGGGCTCCGGTGGTTCCGTTCCGGCTCCGGCGAATCCGCTGGTTGAACCGGTTAGGCGGCAGGTGGCGGGCATCCCGTGCGATCGCCGGGGCGGGCCGCGGAGCCCGCCGCGGGACCGGCCGCCGGGGTCCCGGCCGTGCCCCGGCTCCGCGCTCGCCCGGAATCCGGTCGGGGAGACGGTGAGTGGGAGCGGTACCACGGAGAGTGCGGCGCGCCGTACGTATCGAACATGTCACGGCCATTGACGGTGAGGTTACGGGGAATCTACGTTCGCCTTACTTATCCGGTTCAGTGCAGCCGGTCGAGTGACGCGGGAGGCCGGCCCGCCTGCCGCGCCGCTCGGCCGCGCGATGCCGGCACCGGGTGGCCCAGGTGCGGGACCCGTGTGTCCCGCATGTGTGGGAGCGCTCCCAGGTTCGGGGGGCAGCCGCCCTCCGGACCTCTCATCGGGGACTGTGACGACGTTCGTACCTCCGCCGCGGCGGGGGAAGGAGAGACACGATGCGAAACCGGGTGCGGATCATGGTCCCGCTCCTGGCGGCGGGCCTGGCCGCCGCCGCGTGCTCGACCGGGGGGTCCACGCCGGCCACCCAGGGTTCCCAGGCGGCGAGCGCGCCGGCCACCGACGGCGGGGCGCTGCCCCGCAACGAGACGCTCTACACCAGCGGCACCCAGTGGGGGCCGCCGGCCAACTTCAACCCGCTGCGCGAGTGGGACTACGCGACCGGCACCGAGGGGCTGGTCTACGAGCACCTGTTCCACTTCGACGGCAACGCCGGCAAGCTGGTCCCCTGGCTGGCCGAGAGCGGCGCCTGGGTCGACGACACGACCTACGAGCTCAAGCTCCGCCAGGGCGTCACCTGGTCGGACGGCAAGCCGTTCACCGCCAAGGACGTCGTCTTCACCTTCGAGCTCGGCAAGATGGAGACGGTCCCGTACCACAACATCTGGGAGTGGCTGAAGAGCGCCGAGGCGGTCGACGACCGCACCGCGCGCTTCACCTTCTCCAAGGCCAACTACCAGGAGTGGGACTACCAGCTCTACAGCCGGGCGATCGTCCCGCAGCACCTCTGGGAGGGCCGCTCCGAGGAGGAGGTGCTGGACGGCGAGAACGAGAACCCGGTCGGCACCGGCGCCTACGTCTACAAGAGCCACGACCAGGACCGCGTCGTCTGGCAGCGCCGCGACGACTGGTGGGGCAAGACCGCGCTCAAGATGGAGCCCAAGCCCAAGTACATCGTCGACATCGTCAACTCCAGCAACGAGGTGGCGATGGGCCTGCTGCTGCAGAAGGGCATGGACCTCAGCAACAACTTCCTGCCCGGCGCGGCCAACCTGGTCAAGGGCAACTTCGGGATCAGCACCTACTATCCCGAGCCGCCGTACATGCTCTCGGCCAACACCGCCTTCCTGGTGCTGAACACCACCAAGAAGCCGATGGACGACCCGGCCTTCCGCAAGGCCCTGGCCCACTCGATCGACCTCAAGAAGATCGTCGAGGGCGTCTACGGCAACCTGGTCAAGCCGGCCAGCCCGACCGGCCTGCTGCCCCAGTGGGAGCAGTACATCGACCAGCAGGTCGTCAGCGAGAAGGGCTTCACCTTCGACGTCGCCAAGGCCAAGAAGCTGCTGGCGGACGCCGGCTACAAGGACACCGACGGCGACGGCTTCGTGGAGAACAAGGACGGCTCGAAGATCGAGCTGGACATCATCGTGCCGTCCGGCTGGACCGACTGGATGGAGTCGATCCGGGTCATCGCGGCCGGCGCCAAGGAGGCCGGGATCAACATGACCCCCGACTTCCCGGACTTCAACGCCCTGGTCGACAAGCGCGGCAAGGGCGACTTCGACCTGCTGATCAACAACGAGCGGCAGCTGTCGAACACCCCGTGGACGTACTACGACTACATGTTCCAGCTCCCGGTCCGCAAGACGCAGAACACCGTCAACTTCGGCCGGTACGAGAACAAGAAGGTCTGGGAGCTGGTCCAGCAGCTCGACCAGGTCAAGACCGACGACGCCGAGGGCATGAAGAAGGTCATCTCCGAGATCCAGAAGATCCACCTGGACGAGCTGCCCATCATCCCGCTCTGGTACAACGGCCTGTGGTCCCAGGTCAGCAACGCGGCCTGGACGAACTGGCCGTCCTCGGCGGACGGCACGCCCAAGACTCCGCCCACGATGTGGCGCAACTGGATGGAGCTGGGCGGCTTCGAGACGCTCACCCAGATCAAGCCGGCTTCCTGACCGCATGACCGCGGCCCCGCCGCCCTCCCCGCGGGAGGGCGGCGGGGCCCCTTCCCGGGAGAGCTTCTCGTGCGTCGATACTTCGGCAGGAAACTGCTGGTCTACGGGCTGACGTTCTTCGTCGCCGTCACGGTCAACTGGATGATCCCGCGGTTCATGCCCGGTGACCCCGTCTCCAGCATGATCGCCAGGGCGGGGGCGAGCAACCCCGGGGCCGTGGAGACCATGAAGGCCTACTACAACGGTCTGTTCGGCTTCGACCAGCCGCTGTGGAAGCAGTATCTGAACTTCTGGACCTCGATGTTCCAGGGCGACTTCGGGATCAGCATCTGGGCCTTCCCCGCCCCGGTCGGCGAGGTCATCCTGAACGCGGTGCCGTACACCCTGGGGCTGATGATCCCCTCGGTGCTGCTGAGCTGGGTCATCGGCAACTGGGCCGGCGCCTTCGCCGCGCGGCGGAAGCTGCTGGACAACACGGTGCTGCCGGTCGGCTACATCCTGACCGCCATGCCGTACATGTGGCTGGCGGTGCTGCTGGCCTGGTCGCTGGGGGTCGTCGCGGGCGTCTTCCCGGTCGCCGGCGGCTACAGCTTCTCGCTCCAGCCCAGCTTCTCGGCCGACTTCCTGCTCGACCTGCTCCACCACTGGGCGCTGCCGTTCGCCTCGCTGTTCCTCGTCGCGCTCGGCGGGTGGGCGATCGGCATGCGCAACATGATCATCTACGAGCTGGAGTCGGACTACTCCAACTACCTGGCCGCGCTCGGGGCGCCGCAGCGGCTGATCCGCCGCTACGCCTTCCGCAACGCGGTGCTGCCGCAGATCACCGGCCTGGCCCTGCAGCTCGGCGTGCTGGTGGCGGGCGCCCTGGTCACCGAGATCGTCTTCTCGTACCCGGGGCTGGGCAGCCTCATCCTCAAGGCCATCCAGAACCAGGACTTCTTCCTGCTCCAGGGCACGTTCATGTTCATCGTCCTCGGCGTGCTGATCGCCAACTTCATCATCGACATCGTCTACGTCGTGGTCGACCCGCGCACGCGGGCGGGAATGGCGGGTGCGCAGGCATGACGGCCCTCACCGAGACCTCCGTCCGCGAGGCCGCGCCCGGCGGCGGGGTGCGCCGCGAGGCCCTGTACTTCGCGGTCCGCAACGGCAAGCTGGTGGCCGGCTTCGGCATCGTCGCCGTCCTGCTGCTGCTCGGCCTGGCGGGGCCGCTCGTGCTGGACCTGGCCGAGCCGGGCGCCTACGGCACGCGGCCCATGGCGCCGCCCTCGGCCGAGCACTGGTTCGGCACCACGACGTTCGGCCAGGACGTCTTCGCGCAGTTCGTGTACGGCCTGCGCACCACCTTCGCGGTGGGCGCGCTCGGCGGCGGCATCGCGGCGGTCATCGCGATGCTGGTCGGCTTCACCGCCGGCTACCGGGGCGGCCTGGTCGACGAGGTCCTCACCATGCTCACCAACATCGTCCTCGTCATCCCGACGCTGGCCGTCCTGCTGATCATCAACGCCTACCTGGGCATCCGCAGCGTCGCCGTCCAGGGACTGTTCATCGGGCTCACCTCCTGGCCGTGGGCGGCGCGGGCGATCCGGGCGCAGACGTTCTCACTGCGCACCCGCGACTTCGTGGCCCTGGCCAGGCTCAGCGGCGCGAGCACCCCGAAGATCATCTTCCGGGAGGTCGCGCCGAACATGAGCTCCTACCTGTTCATGACGTTCATCCTGCTGTTCGGCGGCTCGATCCTGATCGCCTCCTCGCTCGACTTCATCGGGCTCGGCCCCACCGAGGGCATCTCGCTGGGGCTGATGCTGCAGAACGCCAACCAGTGGAGCGCGATGCAGCTCGGCCTGTGGTGGTGGTTCCTGCCCCCGGGCGCCGGGATCACCGCGATCGTCGGAGCCCTGTACGTGGCCAACGTCGGCCTCGACGAGGTCTTCAACCCGAAACTGAGGGAGACATGAGTCTGCGGGTCAGCGATCTGAGGGTCTACTACCGGACCCTCAAGGGCGACGTGAAGGCGCTCGACGGCGTCTCCTTCACGATGGACGACGGGGAGATCCTCGGCCTGGCCGGCGAGTCGGGCTGCGGCAAGACCACGCTGGGCAAGAGCCTCATCCGCATGGACGGGCGCATGCGGCACATGGGGGGCACGGTCGAGCTCGACGGGCGGGAGCTGCCCGTCGCCGACGACCGGCGGATGAACGACTTCCGCTTCCGCGAGGTCTCCCTCATCCCGCAGTACTCGATGAGCGCCATGAACCCGACCCGCAAGATCGGGAAGATGGTGGCCGAGCTGCTGCGCTCCCGGGGGGCCACCCTGGACCGGGGAGAGCTGGAGACCCGCCTGGAGCTGGTCGAGCTCTCGCCGGAGGTGCTGGACCGCTACCCCCTGGAGCTGTCCGGCGGCATGAAGCAGCGCATGGTCATGGTCATCTCCACGCTGCTCGACCCGTCGCTGCTCATCGCCGACGAGGTCACCTCCGCGCTCGACGTGTCCACGCAGAAGGCGGTCGCCAGGGCGCTGCTCGGCTTCCGCGACGCGGGGTTCGTCAAGAGCATGATCTTCGTCACCCACGACCTCGCGCTCACCTCCCACATCGCGGACACCATCATGGTCATGTACGCGGGGAAGCTGGCCGAGAAGGCGCCCGCCAGGACGATCGTCACGGCGCCGCGCCACCCCTACACCAAGCTGCTGATCAACTCGCTGCCCGAGGTCGGCGTGCGCCACGCCGACAAGAAGCTGGCCGGCATCGCCGGCAGCCCGCCCTCGCTGCTCGACCCGCCCGCCGGCTGCCGGTTCCGGGCCCGCTGCCCGCTCGCCGGGGACGAGTGCGGGCAGGAGCCGCCGGTGACCGAGGTCGAGCCCGGTCACTTCGTCGCGTGCTGGAAGGCATGATGCTGCAACTCGACAACGTCACGAAGGTCTACAAGGTGGGCGCCTTCGGCGGGAAGACCTTCACGGCCGTGGACGGCGTGAGCTTCGACGTGCGCTCCGGCGAGGTCGTCTCCCTCATCGGGGAGAGCGGCAGCGGCAAGAGCACGATCGGCAGGATGATCCTCGGCCTGACCCCGGTCACCGGCGGATCGATCACCGTCGACGGCGTGCCCGTCAGGGCCGGCAAGGAGTACTACCGGCACGTCCAGGGCGTCTTCCAGGACCCCTTCAGCTGCTACAACCCGGTCTTCAAGGCCGACCGGGTCTTCCAGCTGATCAAGGAGTCCTACTACCCGGAGGTCTCCCGGGCCGACTGGGACGAGCGGGTGCGCGCGGCGGTCCGGGACGTGCGGCTCGACCCCGGCCAGGTCCTCGGCAGGTACCCGCACCAGCTCAGCGGCGGCCAGCTGCAGCGCCTGCTCATCGCCCGGGCGCTGCTGCTGGAGCTCAAGCTGCTGGTCGCCGACGAGATCACCAGCATGCTCGACGCCTCCACCCGCATCGACGTCCTCAACCTGCTGGCCGAGCTCAAGGAGCGCGGCCTCGGCGTGCTGTACGTCACCCACGACCTGTCGCTCGGCACCTACCTGGCCGAGCGCACCGTCGTGCTGCGGCACGGCACGGTGGTGGAGATGGGCCTGACGGAGAAGGTCTTCGGCGACCCGCTGCACCCCTACACCCGGCAGCTGCTGGCCGCCGTGCCCCGGCTGCACGCCCCGTGGGAGGACGCCGGGCCCGCAACCGACTGCCGCTACCACGCCGGCGGGGCGTCCGGCGGGCTCTTCGAGGCGGAGCCCGGCCACTTCACGGCCTGCGCCGGCCTCGCGGACTGCCCCCGATGACGCTCCGGGCGACGCCCCCGCGCGGCCCGGGCACCTCGCGCGGCCTGTGTGCCCTGCGAGCCCCGGGCGCCGTACGCGGCCCGCGCGCCCTGCGGGCGCCGAGCACCCTGCGCGGCCCGCGCGTCCTGCGAGCCCCGAGCGACCGTTAAGGAGATCCACTTGAGTTCGTACCGTCCGCTGCACGACGGCTGGACCCTCACGGCCGTCTCGCGCGGCGCCGAGCTCGCGGGCGTGCCCGCGAGCGTGCCCGGCTGCGTGCACACCGACCTGCTCGCCGCCGGGCTCATCCCCGACCCCTACCTGGACGACAACGAGACCCGCCTGTCCTGGATCGGCCGGACCGACTGGGTCTACGAGACCGTCTTCGACTGGAGCGACGACGGCCACGCCCGGACCGACCTGGTCTGCGAGGGGCTCGACACCGTCGCCACGGTCATCCTCAACGGCGTGCGGGTCGCCACCACCGCCAACCAGCACCGCTCCTACCGCTTCGCCGTACGGCACCTGCTCCGCGCGGGCGCCAACACGCTGACCGTGCGCTTCGACTCGGCCTACGCCTACGCCGAGGCGCAGCGGGCCGCGCTCGGCGAGCGGCCGGGAGCCTACGCCGAGCCGTACCCGTTCATCAGGAAGATGGCCTGCAACTTCGGCTGGGACTGGGGGCCGACGCTGGTCACCGCCGGCATCTGGCGGCCGATCGGGCTGGAGTCCTGGAGCGGCGCCCGGCTGGCCGAGGTGCGCCCGCTGGTGACCGTGGAGGGAGGCGACGGCGGTCCGACGGGGCGCGTGGCCGTGCACGTGCGGGTCGAGCGGGAGACCGAGGAGCCGCTCACGCTCACCGCCGAGGTCGCCGGCGTCACCGCCCGGGCGGAGCTCGCACCGGGCGAGCGGGAGGCGGTGCTGGAACTGGCCGTGCCGGAACCCGAGCTGTGGTGGCCGCGCGGGTACGGTGCCCAGCCCCGGTACGACCTGCTGGTACGGCTGGGCGACGGCGGTGCGGACGGCGGCGGACCGGGCGGGGGCCCGACCGGTGCGGACGGCGGCCCGGCCGGCCGGTGCTGGCGCGGCAGGATCGGGTTCCGCACGGTCGAGCTGGACCGCACCGGCGGCGCCTTCACCGTGAAGGTCAACGGCGTGCCGGTCTTCGTCCGCGGCGTCAACTGGATCCCGGACGACTGCTTCCCCTCCCGGATCACCCGGGACCGGCTGGCCGCCCGGTTCGGCCAGGCCGCCGGGGCGGGCGTCAACCTGCTGCGGGTCTGGGGCGGGGGCCTGTACGAGAGCGAGGACTTCTACGACCTGGCCGACGAGCTGGGCCTGCTGGTCTGGCAGGACTTCCCGTTCGCGTGCGCCGCCTACCCCGAGGAGGAGCCGATCCGCTCCGAGGTGGAGGTCGAGGCCCGCCAGCACGTGGCCCGGCTGGCGCACCGCCCCAGCCTGGTGCTGTGGTGCGGCAACAACGAGAACATCGAGGGCCACGCCGACTGGGGCTGGCAGCGGGACCTGGCCGGGCGGAGCTGGGGGGCGGGCTTCTACTACGACCTGCTCCCCGCGGTCGTCGCCGAGCTGGACCCGACCCGCCCCTACTGGCCGGGTAGCCCGTACTCCGGCGCGCCCGACCTGCCGCCCAACGATCCGGCGCGCGGCACGGTCCACATCTGGGACGTGTGGAACCGCGAGGACTACGGCCGCTACGCGGCCTACACCCCCCGCTTCGTGGCCGAGTTCGGCTTCCAGGGGCCGCCGGCGTACGCGACGCTGCGCCGCGCCGTCAGCGGCGAGCTGGCCGCCGACGCGCCCCTGGTGCTCCACCACCAGAAGGCGATCGACGGCGCCGCCAAACTGCTGCGCGGGCTGGGCGGGCACCTGCCGCAGCCGGAGGGCTTCGACGACTGGCACTACCTGACCCAGCTCAACCAGGCCCGCGCCATGGCCTTCGGCGTCGAACGCTTCCGGGCGCTGGCCCCGTACTGCGCGGGCACGATCGTCTGGCAGCTCAACGACTGCTGGCCGGTCGTCTCCTGGGCCGCGGTCGACGGCGACGGCCGGCGCAAGCCGCTGTGGTACGCCCTGCGCCGGGCCTACGCCGACCGGCTGCTCACCGTGCAGGACGGCGAGCTGGCGGTGGTCAACGACACCGCCGAGCCGTGGCGGGGCGAGCTGGAGCTGGTACGGCACGGCCTGGACGGCGAGCCGCTGGCGAAGGAGGCCGCCCGGATCGAGGCCGGACCGCGCTCGGTGGTGCGGGTGCCGATCCCGCAGTCGGTGGGCGTGCCCGGCGACCCGGCGCGGGAACTGCTGGCGGCCCGGCTGGACGGGGTCCGCGCGCTGTCCTTCTTCGCCGAGGACACGCGGGTGGCCTTCCCCGAGGCGGACTACGAGGCCCGCGCCGAGCCGGTCGGGGACGGGTACCGGGTGACGGTGACCGCGCGCACACTCGTGCGCGAGCTGGCCCTCTTCCCGGACCGGCTGGACCCGGACGCCGCGGTCGACGACCTGCTGGTGACGCTGCTGCCGGGGGAGAGCGCGGTCTTCCACGTCGCCACCGGGCGGGAGCTCGACGCCGGGCGGCTGCTGACCGCCCCGGTCCTGCGCTGCGTCAACGAGGCGCGCCCCCGGTGACCGGACCCGGGCGGACGGGGCCCGGCGGGCCACCGGCGGGGCGTGCCCGCGTCCGGCAGATGGACGCGGGCACGCCCACGGCGGCGGGGCCGTTAGGCTGGGGGCGCACATCCGACGACGCCGAGAGAGACCATGAAGACCTTCGAAGAGCTGTTCGCCGAGCTGTCCGACAAGGCGCGCACCCGTCCCGAGGGATCGGGGACCGTGGCCGCGCTGGACGCCGGGGTCCACGCCATCGGCAAGAAGGTCGTGGAGGAGGCCGCGGAGAGCTGGATGGCGGCCGAGCACGAGTCGAACGAGCGGGCCGCCGAGGAGATCTCCCAGCTCCTCTACCACGTCCAGGTCCTCATGATCGCCAAGGGGATCGGGCTGGACGAGGTCTACAAGCATCTGTGAGCCGGTGCGCCCGGCTCCCGTGCCCGTGAAGACCTCCCGTCCGGACAAGGAATCCTCCCGCCATGCTGCGTCTCGCCGTCCCCAACAAGGGCGCCCTCGCCGAAGGTGCCCAGACCGTCCTCAAGGAGGCCGGATACCGCGTCCGCAAGGACAGCAAGGAGCTCGTGGTCATCGACCCCGACAACTCCTGCGAGCTGTTCTTCCTGCGGCCCAAGGACATCGCCGTCTACGTCGGCGAGGGCACGCTGGACGCCGGGATCACCGGCCGCGACATGCTCCAGGACTCCGGGGCCCGGGTCGAGGAGATCCTCCCGCTCGGCTTCGGCCGCTCCACCTTCCGCTTCGCGGCCGACCCGGGGGTGTTCTCCTCCGTCGCCGACCTGAAGGGCAAGCGCATCGCCACGGCCTACGCCGGCCTGCTGGAGGGCTACCTCGCCGAGCAGGGCGTCGAGGCCCGGGTGATCAAGCTGGACGGCGCGGTCGAGACCGCCATCCGGCTGGGCGTGGCCGACGCCGTCGCCGACGTGGTGGAGACCGGCACCACGCTGCGCAACATCGGGCTGGAGGTGTTCGGCGAGCCGATCGCCCGCTCCGAGGCCGTGCTGATCCAGCGGACGGACGCGGTGGAGAGCCCGGCCCTGCGGCAGCTGGTGCGGCGCCTGCAGGGCGTGCTGGTGGCGCGCGACTACGTGATGATGGACTACGACATCCGCGTCGAGCGGATCGAGGAGGCCATCGCGCTCACCCCCGGCATGGAGGGCCCCACGGTCTCCCCGCTGCACCGGGAGGGCTGGGTCGCGGTGCGGGCGATGGTGCCCCGCACGGGGCACCAGCAGGTGATGGACCAGCTCTGGGAGCTCGGCGCGAAGGCCATCCTGGTCACCGCCATCTACGCCTGCCGTCTCTGAGGGCGCGGGCTCCACCCTTTCTCCGGGGTTCCCCGGGTCCGCCCGGTCCCGCGCCGGGACGCCGCTTCCCCGGGACCGCCCGCCCGGTCCCGCGCCCGCCGGGCCGGGACGCCCGCCGGGCCGCAGGGCCGGGACAGCGGGCCGGGCCGGCGGTCAGGACGCGGCCGGCCGGGCGGCGAGCGCGGCGGCCTCCTCCTCCTCGACCTGCCGGTTCCACTCGCGCTTGGACGACTGCCAGCCGTCCTCGTCGCGGCCGATGCGCCAGTAGCCCGAGATGGACAGCGCCGAGAGCGGGATCCCGCGCTCGGTCCGCAGGTGGCGGCGGAGCTCCCGGACGAAGCCCGCCTCGCCGTGCACGAAGGCGTGCACGTCGCCCGCGGGGAAGTCCAGCGCGCGGACGGCGGCGACCAGGCGCTCGCCGATCGGCGCGTCGCCCCGGTGCAGCCAGGTGAGCCTCACGTCGCCGGGGGAGTCCAGCGGCTGCTCCTCCTGCGGCCCGGAGACCTCCACGAACACGTGGGCGGGGGCGGCGGCGGGCAGGCGCTCCAGGGACGCGGCGATGGCGGGCAGCGCGCTCTCGTCGCCCGCCAGCAGGTGCCAGGCGGCCTCGGCGGAGGGCGCGTAGCCCCCGCCGGGACCGAGGAACCAGATCTCCTCGCCGGGCCGGACCCGGGCCGCCCACGGCCCGGCCAGGCCGCTGTCGCCGTGGTGGACGAAGTCCAGCGTGAGCTCGCACGCCTCCGGGTCCCAGGCGCGGACCGTGTAGGTCCGCGTGGTGGGCCACTGCTCGCGGGGCAGGTCGCGGCGGACCGCCTCCAGGTCGAACGGCTGCGGATAGGTCACCCCCGGGGGAGCGAACAGCAGCTTCACGTAGTGGTCGGTGAACTCGCCGACGGGCAGGCCGCGCAGACCCTCGCCCCCGAGCACCACCCGGACCATGTGCGGGGTGAGCCGCCGGGTGCGCACCACCTCGCCGCGCCTCGCCCTGCGGACGGGCCTGCCCTCTGCCATGCGCACTCCCTCTGAGATCAACTTAGGTATGCCTAAGTTCTAGCATACGCTCCGTGCGGACTCCGCCACCACGGGGCGGCCCGGCGTCCCGGGAGCCCGCTCAGGGGGCGGGCCAGCCGAGGGGGTGGCCGGCGCCCGCGGGCGGCTCGCCGCCGGCCCGGCTGAAGGCGGCCATCGCCGAGACCAGGGCGCGGCGCTGTCCGGGCGACATCCGCGCGACGATCGCCGCGATCTCCTCGCGGCGGCGCGCCGTGACCTCGTCGACGATGCGCAGCCCCGCCGGGGTGAGCCGGATCAGGTTCTCCCGCCGGTCGTGCGGGTTGGCCGCGCGGACGACGAGGCGCGCGGCGGCCAGCCGGTCGGCCATCCGCGTCGCGGTCGAGGGGTTGACGCCGAGCCGCTCGGCCAGCGTGACGAGCTTGGTCTCCCCGTGCGTGGCGAGGACGACGAGCATGCGGAACTGCGGCAGCGTGACCCTGTCCTCGACCGCGCCGAGGGACTGCGCGGCGATGGCGACCAGCAGCCGCGAACCCGTCAGGACCGCCGAGGTGACGGCGGAGAGGTCCTCTCCGCCGGGGCGGTCCGTCTGCTGCTCCGTCACAAGCACCGTTCCTACCCGGTCCGTCCCGCGCATGGACCGCCGTGCCAGGGGAAGAGGGGGCGTGGTCCGGCGCGGGGTGCCGGGACCCGGTACGGCGGGCGACGCCGTACCGGGTCCCGGCACCCCGGGCGCCGCCGGGCGGTCAGGCCGTCTGGTGGGGGAACCGGTCGGCGAAGGCCGGGCGCAGGTCGGTCAGCCACAGGGCCCGCTCGTCGTACTCGGCGAAGAACGGGCGGCCCACCAGCCCGGGGTCGCGCGCCTGGATGAAGTGGAGCACGAAGACCTTCCGGCCGCCGATCTCGGCCACCCCGTCGACGCAGACCTTGCCGGGCGTGGCCGACATCGACGGGCCGCGCACCGTGCGGCAGAGCCCGGAGACCGCGGCGTAGGCGTCACGGAAGACCTCGTGGGCGCGGGCCAGCGGGACCGCGAAGTAGTCGCGCGGGCCGGTGTCGCGCTCGACGAACATGTAGTACGGCACCATGCCCAGCGCCAGCTGGCCGCGCCACATCCGCGCCCAGGTCTGCGGGGCGTCGTTGATGCCGCGGATCAGCGGGGCCTGGGTGCGGATCACCGCGCCGGTGGAGGCGATGCGCGCCGCGGCGTCGCGGACGAGGGCCGGCTCCATCTCCCGGGGATGGGTGAAGTGCGCCATGAACGCGAGGTTCTTGCCGGCCGCGGTGACCTGCTCGAACAGGCGCAGCGTGGCGTCGGCGTCGGGGTCGGTGACGAAGCGCTGCGGCCAGTAGGCCAGGGACTTGCTGCCGATCCGGACGGACTCGAGCTGCTCCAGCTCCAGCAGGGGTTCCAGGTAGCGGCGGAGCACCGGCTCCCCCATGATCATGGGGTCGCCGCCGGTGAGCAGCACGCTGGTCACCTCGGGGTGGGCGCGCAGGTAGGCCACGAGGGCGGCCGCGTCGTCGGAGGCGAACTTCAGGTCGGGCTCACCGATGAACTGGGCCCAGCGGAAGCAGTAGGTGCAGTAGGCGTGGCAGGTCTGCCCCTGCTTGGGGAAGAACAGCACCGTCTCGGGATATTTGTGCTGGATGCCGGGGATCGGAGCGCCGTCCACCCGGGGGACGTTGAGCTCCAGCTGCCCGGCCGGGTGCGGGTTGAGCCGCCTCCGCACGGCGCCGGCGGCGGCCTGGAGCTCGGCCTTCGGCGCGTCGCGCGCGATGAGGTCCGACAGGCGGGCGACGTCGTCGGCAGGCAGCATGTCGGGCTGGGGGAAGACCAGGCGGTAGATCGGGTCGTCCGGCGCGGCGGACCAGTCGATCAGGTGCTCCACCACGTACTCGTTGGTGCGGAACGGCAGCACGGTGGCCACCGCCCGCGCCGCCAGGCGCTCCGCGGGGCCGAGCCCGGCCCGCGCGGTCAGCTCGTCCAGGTGCTTGCCGGTGTAGGCGCGGAAACGGCGGCTGGTCTCCGCGGTCCGGATGGTGTCGGTGAGCAGGGTCACGAAGGGCCTCTCCTTGGCGTCCGGCCGGTGGGGCCAGGCGGGGGAGATGGACGGGCCGGCCCAGGGTGGCTTGTGGCCTGCCTGTTCCGGATGACCGGCCGACCCCATCTCTCTTGCATTGTGCAAGGATTGTGGGGGTCGGCCGCTGGCTCTGCAAGGTTTGGCGGGAAACTCCCAGCGTGCGTACACCTTTCCGCCGGGCGCCGGCGGGCACCTTTGAATCTACAACGTAAAGGCGCTGGGCCGGGCGGACCGAACCGCCGGACCGGGACTCAGGCGGAGCCGCCGGGGGAGGGGTCCGAAAGGTACGCCCGGGGGCTGGCCCCGTACACCCGCTTGAATGCGGTGCTCAGCGCGAAGGGGCTGGCGTAGCCGACCCTCCCGGCCACCGCCTCCACCGTGCTGCCGGGCTCGCGCAGCAGGTCGGCGGCCAGGGCCAGGCGCCGGTGCGTGAGGTAGGTCATGGGCGGCTCGCCCACCAGCTCGGTGAAGCGGCGCGCCAGGGCCGCGCGGGAGGCGCCCGAGCGGGCGGCCAGTGAGGCCACCGTCCAGGGATGGGCGGGGTTGTCGTGGAGCAGCCGCAGCGCGGGGCCCACCACGGGGTCGCGCTGCGCCCGGTACCAGCCGGGGGGTTCGGCGCCGGGGCGGGCGAACCAGGCCCGCAGGACCGACACGAGCAGCAGGTCGAGCAGGCGGTCGAGCACGACCTCCTGGCCCGGCGCGTCCTTGGTGATCTCCTCGCGGAGCAGCGGGACCAGCGGGGAGTCCAGATCGCCGGAGGACAGGACCAGCAGCGGGGGCAGCGCCGCGAGCAGGCCCCGGTCGATCTCCCCCGGCGACCGGTAGGAGCCGGTGACCAGCACCGCCGGACCGTCGGGGCTCCGGCCCCAGGTGCGCACGCCCAGGTCCAGCGCTTCGCAGAGATCCTCGCCCGCCGGGGTCGTGGCGCATCCGCCCGGCTGCACGACGGCCTGCGGCGGGGTGGCGGGGTCGTCGGCGACCGTGTAGGGGGCGGGGCCGCGCACCACGGCCACGTCGCCGTCGCCGAGCCGTATCGCGCCGGTCCCGGCGGTGGCCGCGGAGGTCCGGGGGGCGGTGGTGCCGGGTACGGCGGTGGCCGCGGAGGCTCCGGAGGTGGTGGAGGCCGCGCCGGTCCCGGGGGCGCCGCGGTCGGGGACGATCCACGCGCTGCCGCGCACCACGGCGACCAGCGTGAGCGGCGCCCGGTCCTGGATCCGCAGGGACCAGGGCGGCTCCAGGATGCTGCGGATCAGGAACGCCCCCCGGGCCCGGGGCCCGTCCAGCAGGCCCGCGAACGCACTCATGCGGCCGATTGTAGACATCCGCGCATGGAGCGGAGATCATCGCGCATGGCCCGGCGGCCCCCGCCGCGATTGACTGGCCGCATGACCGACAGCACGCACCCCCTGGGCACCGTGGCGCTGGTCGCGGCCACGATCGCGACGGGCCTCATGGCGGGCCTCTTCTACGCCTACGCGGTCTCGGTGATGCCGGGGCTGGGCCGGTCCGGTGACCGGACCCTCGTCGAGGCGATGCAGCGGATCAACGTGGCGATCCTCAACGGGTGGTTCGCCGCGGCCTTCGCCGGGGCGGCGGTGCTGACCGCCGTTTCCGGGCTGCTCCACCTGGGCCGTCCCGAGCTGCCCTGGATCGCGGCGGCCTTCGTGGCGTACGGCGCGGTGCTGGCCGTGACGTTCGCGGTCAACCTCCCGCTCAACAACGCGCTCGACGCGGCGGGGGACCCGGGCCTGATCGCCGACCCCGCCGCGGTGCGGGAGGCGTTCGAGGCCCGCTGGGTCCGCTGGAACGCCGTCCGCGCGGTGGCGAACACCGTGGCCTTCGCCCTCCTGGTCCGGGCCCTGGCGCTCTAGCGGCGGCGGGGGCCGGGCGCGGCCCGTGCCCGGCGGCGGGCGGCCGTACCGTACCGTCCGCTCAACGAACGGCGAAATGTCGGTGAACATCGACGCGCGCGGCTTATGCCGCGGGCGGCGCGGGGCCATTCTCTGAACGTGCCGACCAACACGCACCCCCATCCGCAGGCTCCCGCGGCGCCGGGCGCGGTCCCGTTCGCGGGCCCCGTCCCCGGCACGGCGCCGGGTCCCGTCCCCGGCACGGTGCCGGCGGCCGCGCCGGGTGGCGTGCCGGGCGTCGCGCCGCAGACGGTCGCGCCCCGCCCGGCGGGCGGGGGGGCCGCCGGGCACCCGGCCGCCCACGGTCCCTACGCGGGGGGTGCCTCCTTCGAGCAGGACTCCTACGCGGGGGGTGCGCCCTTCCGGCATACCGCCGGACCCGCGGGCCCCGGCGAGCCCGCGGGCCCGGCGGACTCCGGAGGCCCCGGAGGCCCCGGAGGCCCCGGAGGCCCCGGAGGCAGGGTGGGCCTCGCACCGATCGTCGACCTCGACACCGGAGGCGTCATCGCGCTCCAGACGTTCGGGGACGACCTGGGGGAGGGTGGCTCGGGCCACGGGGACGTCGTCGCCCTGGCCAGGACCGTGCTCGCGGTGTCCCGGAAGGCCCCCGCGCTCCCGCTGGTCCTCAGCCTGCCCACCCGGGCGGTGGTCGGCGGTTCGGCGGTCCTGGCCCCGCTCCACGAGGCGCTGCGGGTCTGCGGGCGGCGCCCCCGCGAGATCATCCTGGTGCTCCGCGGCGGCTTCGCCGAGACCGACCGCCGGCCCCTGCTCGCCGGGCTGGAGGGGCTGCGCGCCATCGGCTACCTGATCGCGGTGGGTGACCTGGGCACCGCCCACCTCCCGCTGGACCTGCTGGCCGACGCCGCGCCGTACCTGGTGGTGCTCTCCGCCGGGCTGGTGGCGAACGCGGCGCGCGACCCGCGCCGGGCGGCGCTGGCCGGATCGCTGGCGGCCCTCGCCCGGAACGCGGGCGCGCACGTGCTGGCCCCCGGCGTGGAGGACGACGCCCAGCTCGCGGCGGTCCGCCGGTGGGGGGTGCGGCTGGCGTACGGCCCGCTGCTGGTCCCCGGCCCCTCCGGCCGGGTCCAGGTGCCGCTGCCCGTCGCCGAGCCGGAGCCGGCGAAGCTGCTGCTCGGCCCCCGGGTGCAGGAGTTCCTGCTGCCCGCGGTGACGCTCCCGGAGGAGGCCACCGCCGAGGAGGCGGTCGGGACCTTCAGCGGCGAGCCCTCGATCAGCAGCGTGATCCTGGTCGACGAGTACCAGCGGCCGAAGGCCAGCCTGGACCGGAGCCGCTTCCTGCTGGCCATCGCCAGCCGGTACGGCCACGCCCTGCACGGCAAGAAGCCCGCCGCCCGGCTGGCCGACCCGGTGCGCTCGGTGCCCAGGACCACCCCGGCGATCGCCGCCATGCAGGTCGCCGGGCGCGACGCCGAGCGCGTCTACGACGACCTGGTCGTCACCGACGAGGTGGGCCGGTGCATGGGCATCGTCCGCGTCGCGGACCTGATCCGGCAGGTGGCGGGCATGCAGCGGCAGTGAGCCCGCGCCGCCCGCCGTACCGGGCGGGCGGTCCCGGCGCGGCGGACGGCGCGGGAGCGGGCCCGCGGCTGCGGCGCGGGGGAGCGGGCCCGGGTAGGGTCCGGGGCATGACGTCACGACCGGCCGCCGGCGGGGGGCGATGGGTCTCGGTGGGTCCGGAGCGGCTGGGCCGCTGGATCGACGGGTTCGCCGAGCGGCACGGCGCGCTGGAGGCGGCCGCCACCGACGAGGTGGTGCGGATCACCGGCGCCGACGGCGCGGTGGCCGAGTGCCGCGTGCCGTTCCCGCCGCTGACCGCCTCCGGCGGCGGCCCGCTGGCCCGCCTGACCACCCACGCGCGCCGCGAGCGCAGGGTGGGCGTGCTGCTGGTACGGCTCGGCGGCCACGCGGCCGGGATCTTCCAGGGGGACGCGCTGGTCTCCTCCAAGGTCGGCTCGCGGCCGGTCCACGGGCGCAGCGCGGCGGGCGGCTGGTCGCAGCGGCGCTTCGCCCGGCGCCGGGAGAAGCAGGTGGACCAGGCGCACGAGGCGGCGGCCGAGGTGGCGCTGCGGATCCTCGGCCCGCACACCGGCGAGCTGGAGGCGGTGATCCTGGGCGGGGACCGGCGGGCGGTGGACGCGCTGCGGGCCGACCGCCGGCTGGAGGCGGTCTTCGCGCTGGAGGCCGAGCCCTTCCTGACGGTCCCCGACCCTCGCCTGGCGGTGCTGGCCGGCACCCCGGCGCAGTTCCGCGCGGTGCGGATCAGGGTCGTCGACCCCCTCTGACGGCGCCCCTCCGATCCCCTCCGCGCCCCCGCCGCGGTCCTTCCGCGGCGCCTCCACGCTTCGGAGGCGGCCCGTCCGGGGACGGCCGGTCCGGCCGGACGGGGAGGAGGAGGTGCGGGCGCGCCGTACACTGATCGGTATGCGCACTCCCGGTTGACGCCGCCCGCGACCGGGCGGGACGGCCGGGCCGAGAGCCGGGAGAGACGGTGCGCGGCGGGTCCGGTCGCAGCGACGTAGTGAGCCCGTGTTTCCCCCACCCTGGGAGTGTTTCCGCCAGCCATGATCATTGCTTCTGACATCGAACTGCGCGCCGGGGCCCGGCTGCTCATCGAGGGCGCGTCGTTCCGGGTGAACCCCGGGGACAAGATCGGTCTCGTGGGGCGCAACGGCGCCGGGAAGACCACGCTGACCAAGGTGCTCGCGGGCGAGGCGCTGCCCGCGGCGGGCACGGTCACCACCACCGGCGCGGTGGGCTACCTGCCTCAGGACCCGCGCACCGGCGACCTGCACGTCATCGCCCGCGACCGCATCCTGTCGGCCCGCGGGCTCGACCAGGTCCTGCGCGAGCTGCGCGAGGCGGAGCAGGGCATGTCGTCGGCGGACGAGCGCACCCGGGACCGCGCGGTGCGCGCCTACGGGCGGCTGGAGGACCGGCTGCACGTGCTGGGCGGCTACGCGGCGGAGTCGGAGGCGGCCTCGATCGCCTCCAGCCTCGGACTGCCCGACCGGGTGCTGGGCCAGCCGCTGGCGACCCTGTCCGGAGGCCAGCGGCGGCGGGTGGAGCTGGCCCGGATCCTGTTCAGCGGGGCCGAGACTCTCCTGCTCGACGAGCCCACAAACCACCTCGACGCGGATTCGATCGCGTGGCTCCGCGATTTTTTGCGCTCCCATCAGGGCGGTTTGATCATTATCAGCCACGATGTGGGGCTTCTCGAGGCGACGGTAAACCGGGTCCTCCACCTGGACGCCAACCGGGCGGTGGTCGACACCTACAACGTCGGCTGGAAGGCCTATCTGGCCCAGCGGGAGACCGACGAGAAGCGCCGCAGGCGCGAGCGGGCCAACGCCGAGAAGCAGGCCTCGGCGCTGCTGGCGCAGGCCGACAAGATGCGGGCCAAGGCGACCAAGGCCAAGGCGGCCCAGGACATGCAGCGCCGCGCCGAGCGCCTGCTGTCCGGCCTGGAGGCGGAACGGCGCGGCGACAAGGTGGCCCGGCTGCGCTTCCCCGACCCCGCGCCGTGCGGGCGCACCCCGCTGACGGCCGTCGAACTGTCGAAGTCCTACGGCTCGCTGGAGGTGTTCACCGACGTGAACGTCGCGGTGGACCGCGGCTCCCGGGTCGTCATCCTGGGCCTGAACGGCGCGGGCAAGACCACGCTGCTGCGCATCCTCGGCGGGCTGGAGAAGCCCGACACCGGCGAGGTCAGGGCGGGCCACGGGCTCAAGCTGGGCTACTACGCGCAGGAGCACGAGACGCTCGACGCCGGCCGCACGGTGCTGGAGAACATGCGCTCGGCCGCCGGCGACCTGCCCGACGTCGAGCTGCGCAAGGTCCTGGGGTCGTTCCTGTTCACCGGGGACGACGTGGACAAGCCGGCCGGGGTGCTGTCCGGCGGCGAGAAGACGCGCCTGGCCCTGGCGACCCTGGTGCTGTCGGCGGCCAACGTCCTGCTGCTGGACGAGCCCACCAACAACCTCGACCCGGCAAGCCGGGAACAAGTGCTCTCGGCACTGAAGTCCTATTCTGGGGCTATTGTACTCGTCACGCACGATGAGGGTGCTGTCGACGCCCTGCAGCCGGATAGGGTGATCTTGCTGCCGGACGGAGTCGAAGACGCGTGGAGTGATGAATTTTCCGATCTTGTGGCACTTGCCTGATCTCAATTTGAGCGGGTACGGATCTTTTCCCTGGGAGTAGGTAGCCGATCCCGCGGAAATGACTGATCATGGCGGAGTAACGCTGCGGAAGTCTGGCACTACAGGAGGTAGCTCGTGGCCGAGACTCTCAAGAAGGGCACCCGGGTCACCGGGGCCGACCGTGAAAAACTGGCCGCTGATCTGAAGAAGCGCTACAGCTCGGGGGAGAGCATCCGGGCGCTCGCCGCTTCGACCGGCCGGTCCTACGGGTTCATCCACCGCATCCTGAGCGAGTCCGGTGTGACTCTGCGCGGGCGTGGCGGCGCCACCCGGGGTAAGTCCAAGCGCTGAGCCGCCTTGGAACGCGCGACCGCAGCCGCTCGTCCTCACGCTTGCCCGTCACCCCGAGCCTGCCGAACTTCATTCTAGAGAAGCCGGTAGGCTCGGGCGTGACAGACGGCGCACACATGGGAGAACGGGCGATGACGGAAGTGGCGCACGGGGGACGTTCGGAGGAGATCTCCCCCGAGGAGGTCGGCCTGCGTTTCGAGGTGGACGGCGAGATCGCGACGGTCACGCTGGCCCGGCCGGAGAAGCGGAACGCGCAGACGTTCGCGACGTGGTCGGCGCTGGCTCGAATCGGTGAGGACCTGCCGCAGCAGGTGAGAGTCGTCGTGGTCCAAGGTGAGGGGCCGTCCTTCTCGGCAGGCATCGACCTGCGGATGTTCACCCCGGAGGGGGTTCCGGGGCAGGGTTCGTTCGCGAGCACCGCCACGCTCGACGGCAAGGCTTTCGACGAGCGGATCGCGCAGGCGCAGCAGGGCTTCATGTGGTTGCGGCGGCCGGACATCGTCTCGATCGCCGCCGTCCAGGGACACGCCGTCGGAGCGGGCTTCCAGCTGGCGCTCGCCTGCGACCTGAGGATCGTGGCGGACGACGTCAGGTTCTGCATGAAGGAGCCCGCGCTCGGCCTGGTGCCCGACCTGACCGGGACCAAGCCGCTGGTCGACCTCGTCGGCCTCTCCCGCGCCGTGGAGATCTGCCTCACGGCCCGCACCGTGGGCGCGGAGGAGGCGGCCAGGATCGGCCTGGCCGAGCTGGTCGTCGCCCGTGACGAGCTGGCGCAGGCCGTACGGGACCTGGCGGCCGCGCTGCTGTCGACCAACCGGGACGCCGCGACGGCCACCAAGCGGCTGCTCCAGGGCGCCGCGGGGCGCACGCTGGAGGAGCAGTGCGCGGCCGAGCGGCAGGAGCAGATGATGCGGATCAAGGCGCTGTTCGGCTGATCCGCGCGGGCGGCGGGCCGTCCGCGACGGCGGGAAGGCCCGCCGCCTCGGCGGGCCGCTGTTCGCCCGGAGCTGATACGGGAATCGCGTACCCTCTCCCGGCGCTCGGATTCGGGAGAGGAGGCCACAGTGGTGATGATGGGCGGGGGCTTCGGGCCCCAGGCGATGCGCTCGCTCCGGCGCGACAGGTCGGTGACCAAGGAGCGGCTGGCCCCGGGCACGGTCCGCAGGATCGTGCGGTACGCCAGGCCGTTCTCCCGGCAGATCGCCGCCTTCCTCGCGCTGGTCGTGCTCGGCTCGGTCATCGTGGTCGTCAACCCGCTGCTGATGCGGGCCATCATCGACGACGGCATCGAGGCCGGGGACGCCGGCCTCGTCGTCGGCCTGGCCCTGGCCATCGCCGGGCTCGCGGTGCTGGACGCCGCGCTCGGCATGGCCCAGCGCTGGTTCTCCGCCCGCGTCGGGGAAGGACTGATCTACAACCTGCGCACCGAGGTCTTCGACCACGTGCAGCGCATGCCGGTGGCGTTCTTCATGCGGACCCAGACCGGTGCCCTGGTCTCCCGGCTGAACACCGACGTGATCGGCGCGCAGCGGGCGCTGACCAGCACCCTGTCGTCGGTCGTGTCCAACGTGGTCATGCTGGTGCTGGTGCTGGGCACCATGCTCGCCCTGTCCTGGCAGATCACCCTCGTGGCCCTGGTGCTGCTGCCGGTCTTCCTCTTCCCGGCCAGATGGGTCGGGCGGAAGATGTCCGGGCTCACCCGCGAGCAGATGGAGCTCGACGCCGAGATGAGCTCCATGATGACCGAGCGCTTCAACGTCGCCGGCGCCATGGTCGCCAAGCTGTACGGCCGCCCCGACGAGGAGGCCGCCGCCTTCGCCGTCCGGGCGGGCCGGGTGCGCGACGTGGGCGTCACCGTCGGCATGTACGGGACGGTCTTCCGGGTCGCCCTCGGCCTGATCGCCTCGCTGGCCACCGCGCTGGTCTACGGCGTCGGCGGCGTGCTGGCGGTCGGCGGCGCCTTCGAGATCGGCACGCTGGTCGCGCTCACCGCGCTCCTGATGCGCCTGTACGGCCCGCTGACGAGCCTGTCCAACGTGCACGTGGACGTGATGACCGCGCTGGTCAGCTTCGACCGGGTCTTCGAGGTGCTCGACCTGGAGCCCATGGTGGCCGACAAGCCCGGCGCGCGACCCGTCCTGGAGGGCCCCGCGACGATCGAGTTCGACGACGTGCGCTTCCGCTACCCGGCGGCCTCGGAGGTCTCGCTGGCCTCGCTGGAGGCGGTGGCCCGGCCCGACACCGGGCAGAGCCACGACGTGCTGCGCGGCGTCTCCTTCACCGCCCGCCCCGGCGAGCTGGTCGCGCTGGTCGGCCCCTCGGGCGCGGGCAAGACGACGATCACCTCGCTGGTCTCCCGGCTCTACGACGTGGAGGAGGGGGCGGTCCGCATCAACGGGACGGACGTGCGCGACGCCACCCTGGAGTCCCTGCGCGAGACCGTGGGCGTCGTCATGCAGGACGCGCACCTGTTCCACGACACCATCGGGGCCAACCTGCGCTACGCCCGGCCCGGCGCGACGGACGAGGAGATCTGGGAGGCCCTGCGCGCCGCGCAGATCGCCGAGCTGGTCGAGTCGCTGCCCGAGGGGCTGGACACCGTGGTGGGCGACCGGGGCTACCGCCTGTCCGGCGGCGAGAAGCAGCGCCTGGCCCTGGCCCGGCTGCTGCTCAAGGCGCCCCGGGTGGTCGTGCTGGACGAGGCCACCGCCCACCTGGACTCCGAATCGGAGGCCGCGGTGCAGCAGGCGCTGAAGAGCGCACTGGCCGGGCGGACCTCACTGGTCATCGCGCACCGCCTGTCCACGATCCGCGACGCCGACCAGATCCTGGTGATCGCCGACGGCCGGGTCGCCGAGCGGGGCCGTCACGAGGAGCTGCTGGCCGCCGGCGGCGTCTACGCCGAGCTCTACCGCACCCAGTTCAGCTCCCAGGCGTGAGCGGCCCCGCCGGGCCGGTGCCCGGCGCTCCCGCGGACCGCCCGGCCGCGCGCGGGCGGGGGGAGCCGCGCCGGCCCGCCCGCCTGGGCTACCGGTAGGCCCGCGGGCCCGGGCCTACCGGTAGCCCAGGCGGGCGAGCTCCTCGCGGGCGACCTTCTCCACCAGCGCCGCGTCGTCGGGGCGGAGCCTGGTGCGCCAGGCGCCGACCTTCGGGACGTTCCTGCCGTACAGGGCGACCTTGGAGACGCGGGTCTCCAGGAAGCGGGAGAGCGTCTCCACGGTCTCGGCGGGGGAGGCGACCAGCTCCTCGTAGCGGAGCGTCAGCAGCTGGTCGCGGGGGAGCTCGCGGTGGAGCTCGGCGGCCAGGCGCACGGCGCCGCGCCAGCGCAGCGCGCACTTGCCGGGCGTGGGCATCGCCTTCCAGCGGTCGATGTGCTCGGCGGACTTGACGCCGAGGAACGGGTTGGGGAACTCGGTGTCGTCGCTCACCCGGACCGGCTTGAACCACGACAGCGCCGCCGGGTCGGCCATCATGTCGGCGGCCACGTCGCGGCCGTCCCGGATGACCTGGACGAACCGGGCGTCGGGGAATGCCTGGAGCAGCACCGGCGCGCTGTAGAGCAGGTCGGGGCTGGCGTCGCCGAACCGCGCCACGGCCCCGGCGGCCGCGCACGGGCCCGTGCCCGTCACGCCGCCGGCCTCCCGGCAGACCGCCGGGCACTCGCCGCACGCCCCCGGCAGGATCTGCCAGGACTCGGCCATGGCGTCCCGGAGCACGCGGACGGCGCCCAGGCCCCGGCGGGTGATCGAGGGACGGCGGGCGAAGGCGTACACGACGTGCGCCACCGCGGCGCGGCCGATCGTGACGTGGAAGCCGGGGGAGCGCTTGAGGGCGCGGCCGAGCAGGTCCGCGCCGGAGTGCGGAGCCGCGAGCACGAACACCGGCCGGCGGACCTTGATGCCGTTGACCACGAGGATGTGGGGCGGAGGTCGCATATCTGACCCCCAGTGTGGCACCGTTTGCGGGGTGAACGAACCGGCCACGCCCAGCCGCGCCGGGAAGGGCGCCGTCGCGGTCCCGCCGCTCCCGCCCCGCCTGCGTCCCGGTGACACGGTGGCCGTCGTGGCCCCGTCCGGCCCGGTCGACCCGGCGCTGCTGGCCCGCGGCACCGCCGTGCTGGAGGGACTGGGACTGAAGGCCGTCACCGGCGCCCACGTGCTCGACCGCGACCGCTACCTGGCCGGGTCCGACGCCGACCGGGCGGCCGACCTGCAGCGGGCCTGGTGCGACCCGGCGGTCGCGGCGGTGCTGTGCGCGCGGGGCGGCTACGGCGCGATGCGGATCCTGGACCTGCTCGACTGGGAGGCCATGCGGGCGGCCGGGCCCAAGCTCCTGCTCGGTTCCAGCGACGTCACCGCCCTGCACCGGGCGGTGGCGGTGCGGCTCGGCACCGCCTCCTGGTTCGGCCCCATGGCCGCCTGCGCGGTGCTCGCCGGTCCCGGCGGTCCCGAGCCCCGCACCCTGGCCCACCTGACGGCCGCGCTGTTCGGCGACGCGCCGCCCGTCACCGGGGACCGGGTGATCGCCGGCGGGACCGCCGCCGGGCCGATCACCGGGGGGAACCTCTCGCTGCTGGCGGCGCTGTGCGGCACGCCGTACCGGCTGCGGGCCGAGGGGGCGATCGTCCTGCTGGAGGACGTCGGCGAGGCGCCGTACCGGATCGACCGGATGCTCACCCAGCTGCTGCGGAGCGGCGCGCTGGACGGGGCGGCGGGCTTCGCGCTCGGCTCGTGGACCGGGTGCGGCGACCCCTTCCCGGTGCTGGAGGAGCGGCTCGCGCCGCTCGGTGTCCCGGTGATCGCCGGGCTCCCGGTGGGGCACGGAACGCCCCAGCTCAGTGTGCCTATGGGGGCGCTTGGTGGTATTGATGCCGAATCGTGCTCCCTGACCTGGTCGATCCGCAATCGTGACGGGGCACCCTAGGGGGATCAGCGAGAGGACACCGGCAGAGGGGAACGCGTGTGAGGCTGTTCCGGCGGCACCGTGACCGGCGGGCCGAGACGCAGCCGCGTCCGGTCGAAGAGGTGGACCTCGACTCCCTGCTCGGGCTCGTCGCCGACTCCCTCGGCTACACCTGGTCCTTCGCCCCCGGTGGAGGCACGCTCACCCTCTCCGGCCCGCGCACGGTCACCGTACGGCTGGCGGGCCTGCGCGCCGAGGCGGCCCGCCGCTCCCGCGAGGACTGGCCGATGCTCGTCTCCGAGCACCTCGCCCACACGCTGGCCACGCTCGACGAACCGCTGGACGCCTGCGACCTCGACCAGATCGGCCCCCTGCTCCGGACCCGCCTGTTCCTCGACGACGACCTGGGCCCGGCCCGGGTGGTCGGCCGCCACCTGGCCGCCGACCTGGTCGAGGTGCTCACGATCGGGCACGGCCCCGCCGGGCGGCCGGCCCGGCCCGAGGAGGTCGGCTGCTGGCCGATCACCGCCGCCCAGGCGCTGGACCTCGCCGCCGAGAACGCCCGCGCCGACGAGCGGCTCGCGGTCGCCGAGGAGGACCTCGGCGGGGTGACGGTCCGCCGGCTGACCGGCCCGACCGCCTGCGCCGCCGCGCACCTGCGCCACCTGGGCGACTACCTCCCCGTGCCCGCCGACGGCGTGCTGGTCGTGCTGCCGGACCCGGCGACGCTGGTCGTCCACCCGGTCGAGGGCCTGGGCGTGATCCAGGCGATCGAGCGGCTGCGCGTGCTCGCCCAGCGGGAGTTCGAGCACGCGGCCGACCCGGTCAGCCCGCAGGTCTACTGGTGGCACGGGGGCCGCCTCTCCCTGATCAGGGCCGACCTGGTCAGGCAGGACGGGCAGACCCGCCTGGTGGTGGCCCCGCCGCGGGAGTTCGCCCGCGTCCTGGCCGCGCTGGCCGGACGCCCCGGCGGCAGGTCCGGTGACGGCTGAGGCCGGACGGCCGGGGCGGCGCGCGGAAGACCGTATGCGCTTGAGCCCAACCAAACGTCACCAAGCTGCGACAAACCATAGGAAGATGATTTCTGTTCCGCGCCCGGTCCGATGACCCTTCCGTGCGGCCTGGATCGGTCCCGGCGCGCCCGTTCCGACCGGGCCCGCAGCGGTGGACGCGGGATGATCGGGTTTGCGTTGACGAGGAGTGAGAAATGGCCCAGTGGTGCCTCGGTGTCGATCTCGGGACGAGTTTCTCCGCCGGGGTGATAGCCGCCGAAGACCGCTTCGACGTCCTGGAGGTCGAAGGGGAGCGGCGCATTCCCTCCGCCGTCATGCTCGACGAGCACGGGACGCTGGTGGCCGGCCGGATCGCCCAGCGCGGCATCGGCGTCAACCCCGAGCGGGTCGAGCGCAACCCCAAGCGCTACGTCGGCCGGGGCCGGATGCTGCTCGGCGGGGTCCCGGTGGACGTCACCGACGCCATGGCCACGCTGCTGGAGCTGTTCGTCAGCGAGGGCCGGCGCCGGTTCGACGGGGCCGACCCCGACTGCATCGCGCTGACCCACCCGGTGGCCTGGAACAACGAGCGCAAGTCGGTGCTGCTGGCGGCGGCCAAGAAGGTCGTGCGCGGCGTGCGGATCGCCTTCGTCGACGAGCCGGTCGCCTCCGCCCGCTACTTCGCCTCCGCGGGAAGGGTGCCGAGCGGCTCCCACCTGGCCGTCTACGACCTCGGCGGCGGCACCTTCGACGCGGCCGTGCTCACCACCGACGGCAGCGACTTCAAGGTCGTGGGAGAGCCGGGAGGCAGCGACGAGATCGGCGGCGAGGGCTTCGACGAGCAGGTCTTCGCCTTCTTCGGCGGGCAGCTGGAGCGCATCGACCCCGAGTGGTGGACGCAGGTGACCACCAACCCGGAGCGCCGCTACGTCAGCTACGCCGCGGACCTGCTCAAGACGGCCCGGGAGGGCAAGGAGACCCTCTCGAAGTTCGAGACCTCCTCCCACTACGTGGTCGGCGTCAACGAGGACGTGCACATCACCCGGGCCGACCTGTCGGGCCTCATCGGTGAGGAGGTCACCAGGACCGTCGACATCCTGGAGGAGACGATCCGCCGGGCGGGGCTCGGGCCGGACGAGCTGGCCGCGGTGTTCATGACCGGCGGCGGCAGCCGGATGCCCCTGGTCCAGCAGGCCGTGCGCGACCGCTTCGGGGACAAGGTGCGCACCTACGACGACCCGAAGATCGTCGTCGCGTACGGCGCCGCGCAGCTGGCCTGGAAGCTCAAGGTCGAGCACCGCGACCCCGCCCGGATGACCGGCCCCCACCTGACCGGAGGGGGCGTGCGGGCGGCCGCCGGGCGGCCCGTGGTGTCCACCGGGAGCCACCCGGCCGTCGCCGCCCCCGCGGCGGGGCCGGGAGCCGGCCCCCAGGCGTTCGCCGGGGCGGGCGGTGCCCCCGCGCCCCATGCCGTCCCCGGTGCCTCCGGCGGCCCGGCGGGCTCCACCACCGGCGGGTACCCCGTGGTCCCCGGCCCCGGCGGCGTGCCCGCCGCAGGACACCCGGCCGCCGCCACGGGCGGCATGCCCGCCGTGGACGGCCCCGTGGTCAGGGGCATCGAGAAGGTGCTGGACAACGTGCTGGAGGCCCGCGTGGCGGGCGGGCGGGTCCTCGTCCACCAGGCGTTCGAGGGCGGGCACTTCCTGCGCAGGCTCGACGGCACGGGCGGCCGCCACGACCGCGAGCTGCACTTCGGCAGGCTGGTGGAGTGGGGCGCCTCGGCCGAGGGCGTCGTCGCCGCGGAGCAGGTCGGCCCGGCGCAGGTGCTGGTGCGCGCCCTCACCCCCGAGCTGGTGGTGCGCTCCGCCCACCCGCTGCAGACCTGGGACACCCCGAACGTGCTGGTGCACGGCCGCAGCGCCTGGGTCTTCTACCAGCCCCGGCAGACCGTCCCGGTCGACGCCTCGGTGGGCCTGCCGTGGGGCGAGACCGGCCACCTGTCGCTGATCGAGCTCGACCTGGGCGCCTTCCACGTCCCGGAGCCCCTGGCCCGCGACCTCGGCCCGTACGCGCAGTGGTTCGTCAACGAGGACAACCGGCTGCGCCGGCTGCTCGACCAGGACGCGCCCAGCGGCACCGAGCCGGACCTGTCGGTGGGCGCCGCGGGCTGCACCGTGGTGCTGGGGCAGTTCGGCACGGGCCAGCCGCTGTTCGCCGGTCGCTACCAGGACTTCCAGCGCTGGCAGGTGCTCTGCCTCGTCGACCCGGGCGGCATCGTGCGCCCCACCGTGCGCGAGCCGGGCCGCAGCTGGCTCCACCAGGTCGTCCTGCACAACGGCCGGTGGTTCACCGCCAGCTCGGCGGGGCTGGAGGCGGACACCGTCCCGGGTCAGACGGTGCTGGTCGCGCCGCGCCCGCCGGCCGGGGCGCTGCGCTGGGCCCCCGCGGGCGGGCACATCTACGCGGTCGGCACGGACCAGGTGAGCCCCGCCCGGGGCTGGTCGGTCAGCGTCTTCGACGAGCGGTCCGGCACGCTCCGGTTCCTGATGGGCAAGAAGTCGGCGACCCTGGCCGGCCACCTCACCTCCCGGTACCGGTGGGAGCGCCCGCGGCTGGTGGCCGACGGCGACTCCCTCTGGCTGACCATGCTGGACGCCGGCCGGAGCCGGCTGGTGCACGTCACCCCGGACGGCGCGCGGGAGGTCCACCGGACGACGGGCACGTTCGAGCCGGTCGTCCGGGTCCCCACGGGCCTGCTCTGCCTGCACCGGCCGGCCGACGGGGCCGCGGTCACCCGCGACCACCCCGCCACCCTGGTGCACCTCCCGCTCTGAGCGACCGCGTCCCCGCGCTGCGCGGGTCCCCGGCGGTACCGGCCGCGTGCGGCGCGGGCCCGCAGGCGCGGGCCCGAGGACACGACGGGGCCGGGCCCGCTCCCGCGGGCCCGGCCCCGTGCCGGGATCCCCGTGCCGGGATCCCCGTGCCGGGATCCCCGTGCCGGGATCCCGGGTCAGCCGCCGGCGGGGGCCGCCGCGCCCGCCGGGGCGGACGCCGGGCCCGCGCCCAGCGCCGCCACCGCGGTGGCGAGCTCCCTGCGCAGCTCCTGGCCGCGCCGGGTGAGGGTGCCGATCGCGGAGATCCGGTCCTGCCCGGACTCCCGCGCCTTCTTCCGCTCCGCCTCCGAGCGCGCGGAGGCGGCCTTCAGCTCGGCGCGCCTGCTCTCCAGCTCCTTGCGCCGCCGCATCAGGTGCTCGTCCGCCGCCTGCTCGACGCTCACCCGCCAGGTCGCCACCATGCGCTCCAGGTCGAGCGTCATCTCCCGGGAGACCGCCGCGAACTGGTCGCGCAGCGCCGTCCGGATGGCCGCCTGGTTGCGCTGCACCTTCTCCATGGAACGCCGGCCCATGAACATGGCGGCGCCGATGGCCGGGGCGACCAGGATGAAACCGACCGGGCCGAGCAGGGTCGCGGCGAAACCGCCCAGGGACAGGCCGATCGAGGCCGAGGGCAGCACGTCCCGGATCATGTCCACCTCGCCCGGCGCGTCCGCCATGGCGTCCTTCCTGACCTCCACCTGGGAGAGGACGGGCATGGCGCCGCGGTCGGCGGCGAAGGCGACCGGGTCCAGCCCGAGGTCGCGGGCGAAGGCGTCCAGCGTGTTCCGCGCCAGCACCTCCACGTCGTAGACGATCTGCGACCAGGCGGCCTCCAGCGAGCGCTGGACGCTCATCGGCAGCTCCGCCATGTACCGGTCGACCTGGTCCTGCTTCTTCAGCGCGGTGATCGCGTTCTCGTACGGCTGGCGGATCTCGGCCACCCGGGCCGCCACGATCCCCGCCACCTCGCGGCCGAGGAAGGTGTTGGCCACCGCGCCCGCCCGGCGGCGGGCGGTCAGCTCGTTGAGACCCTCCAGATCGGCCTCCACCTGGGCGAGCCGGGCCGCGGCGTCGCCCTCGTCGTCGGAGCCGGCGGCGACGTCGTCCTGCGCCGTGGCCGCCAGCGACTCCAGCACCGAGAGCGCGGCGGAGACCACCGTGGCGCCCCGGGCGAACTCCCGGCCCTCGGCGAAGGCGCGCAGGTGCCGCTCCAGCACGTCCATGCCGCTGCGCGCCCGCAGCGCGTCCGCCCGCTCCTGCCGCCCCTCGCGCCGCTTGGCCGCGGCGGCCTCGGCGAGCTTGGCGCTCACCGGGATCCACGGGGCGGTCAGCAGCGGCTCGAGCGTCTCCGCCCGGGCGGGGTTCTCCGCGACGGCCTGGGCGACGAAGGTCCGCAGGCGCGCCTGGTTCTCCTCCATCAGCGCCCGCCAGTTGTTGGAGTCCTCCACCTTGGTCAGCACGAACGCGATCGCCTGGACCCGTTCGGCGGCCTCCGCCAGGAACTCCAGCTCGTGCCGGAGAACCGGCTGGTCCTGGGCGCTGAGCGTGAACAGCAGGGCGTCGGCCCGCTGGAGCATGGCGACGGTCACCTGCCGGTGGCCCACGGTGAGACTGTCCACGCCCGGGGTGTCGAGCAGCCGCAGGCCGTCCAGGAGCGGGTTGTCGAGGGTGATGTCCACGCTGACGACGTCGCGCCGCCTGCCGGCGTCCCCGCGCATCGAGGCGTAGTCGGGGATCGACTCGACGGTGATCGGCGTCTGGACGGGGCCCGCGTCGGTGCTGCGGTGCACGACGGCGGTCAGGCGGGGGCCGCGCCGTACGGACAGGAAGCAGTCGGTGGCGACGTCGGCGTCGACCGGGAGCAGGTCGGGGTGGCCCACGAGCGTGTTGAGCAGGCGGCTCTTGCCGCGTTTCTGCGCCCCGGCGACCACGATGTCGGTGCACTCGTCCTTCCACCGCGCCGCGCAGGAGGCCAGCACCTCCGCCAGGTCCTTCCTGCCGCACCGGCCCGCCAGCGCGTGGACCTCGTTGGCGTAGCGCAGCAACCGGGTCACGGGGCTGTTCGGGTCGGGGGTCGTCATGCTCTCTCCTCTCGCGCGCCGCCGTGGTGGCGCGCCCAGATCTCCTCGTAGACGTCGCAGATCCGCTCCGCGGCCCGCCGCTGCCGCAGCGAGAGCGGGCGGTGGGTCAGCACGCGGAAGCGGGCGCCGAGCGCGGCGGCGTAGCCGGCGATCTCGGCGTGCGGGCTGCCGGGCGGCGCGCCGAGCTGGACCGCCAGCTCGGTCCCGGTCAGCAGCAGCTCCAGCGCCCGCCGGTCGTCGGCCGGGACCAGCGGGCAGGTGCGCAGGGTCTCCACCGCGGCGGCGTCCACCCTGACCGGCGGGAGCGGTGCCGCGCCCCCGGCTCCCGCGGCGGGCCCGGAGGCGGCGCCGTCCAGGGCCGCGGTCACCATGTCCTCCAGGACCGTCAGCACGTCCCTGGCCCGGTGCCCGGCGGTGCGGCCCTCGTTCATCATGGCGATCGCGCGCCAGCGCGTCGACGCCGCCGTGGCCGCCGCGGCGATCTCCTGCGGTGTGGCGCCCGCGGGCAGGCCGAGCTGGCCGGCGGGGTCGTCGTGGCGGGCCAGGCGGAGCAGTTCGGCGGTCATCTCCTCGTTCAGCACCAGCGTGCCCCGGCCGAGCGCCTCGGCGGCGGAGAAGATCCGCAGGCCGCCGAGGGCGGCCGCGATCGGCCGGTTCTCGTCGAGCTGGGCGGCCAGCGCGTCCAGGGTGGCGCGGTCCGAACCGAGCGCGGGCGTGCGGGCGATGCGGCGCAGCCGGGTCAGGGCGTCGAGCGCCTTCAGCTGGTCGGCCCGGCGGGCGAAGTGGGCGATGCCCGCCGCCACCGAACCGGTCGCCGCCCTGCCCGCGGAGGCGTAGCCCGAGCGCTGCAGCAGGCAGGCCGCGAGCGTGTCGGGGTCGGCGGCCTCGCCCCGGCGCAGCGCGTCCGCCGCGGCGCGGATGCCGTAGCGGTGCAGCCGCTCCACCAGGCGGTGCCGCACCTCGGCGGGGACCGGCAGGTCGGGCGCGGTACGGAAGTCCTCCAGGTCGAGGAGGTAGTCCTCCAGGTCGTCCGGGTCCATGCCGGCCAGCGCCGACAGGGCCTTGAACTCCTCGGCGTCCAGCGGGCGGGCCCGCGCGGTCTCGGCCAGCAGGCCGATCACCGGGACCACGTCGAAGACGGCGGTGCGCAGGTCGGCGTAGCCCTGGGCGGCCAGCCGCCGGGCGGTCGGCCAGGGGTCCTCCTCGTCGCCGCGCCGGTCGACCTGGCCGAGCACGGCGAGGGTGTTGACGCAGCTCATGCCGGACGCGCCGGTCAGCGCGCGGAACTCGGCGAGGGTGGTGTCGTCGAACTTCTGGACGTACCGCAGGACGTAGATCATGGCCTGCGCCCGGTCGTCCTCCTCCCCGGAACCGAACAGCATGCTCCGGGCGGCCTGCTCGTTGACGGCCGTCACCGTGTTCATGCCGGGGGTGTCGATGATGGTGACCGTGCGCAGAGACGGCAGGTTGAGCGAGACGCGCAGGCGCCGGATCCGGGACACCTCGACGCCGAGCTCGGAGGGGAGCCGGTGGCCGGGCAGCAGCCGGGAGCGGGCCGTGGTGCCGTCGGTCAGCTCGATCGTGATGAGCCCGTCGTCGGCGCCGTACTCGTACTGGGTGACGACGAAGGTGCACTCGCCCGCGTCCACCGGGGCGACCGGCAGTCCCAGCAGCGCGTTCACCAGAGTGGACTTCCCGCTGCTGACCGCGCCCGCCACGGCGATCCGCAGCGGCGCGTCGAGGCCGGCGCGCACGTGCGCGACGCGCTCGCGCAGCTGCGCCCCGGCGAGCTTGGCCGCGGTGGTGTCGCACAGCCTGCGGAGGAGCTCGGTGGGGGAGGGCGTCACACGTCACCGCCGAAGACGTCCCAGTCCTCGTGGTCGTCATGGCCACCGTGGTCGCCGTGGTCGCCGTGGTCGCCGTCCGGCGTGTACGGGTCACCGTCGGCGCCGGAGGACTCCCAGGGGTCCTGCGCGCCGTCCGTGCCGTCGGCGCCGAAGGGCCCGGAGCCGGCGTCGTCCGGTGCCGGGCCGTCCTCGGGGACGTGGTCGAACGCGTCCGGCTCGGGCAGCAGGGACAGGTCGGCGTCCTCGGCGGAGAACGTCCGCGCGAACATGTTCCGGCTCTCTTCCCCGGTCGGCTCCGGGACGGACCCGAAGAGGAATCGACGCAGCTCAGCGAAGTCGTCCGACTCGTTTCCGGCTGAACCGGCTTCCGTATTGTTACGGTCCAATATCATGGCGAGCTACCTCATACCGGGCAATCGTGCGGCGTGGTGTCATTGGTCGGATTACAACTCGGGAGAGAGCGTGACCGATGACGAGCGGGTCGTTGAGCGATATCGCAGAGGACGAGAGTCTTCTCCTGTCCGCGGCGCGGGCGGGTGACGAGGCCGCCTTCGCCGCGCTGTGGTCGACGGCGCAGCGCCAGGCCTTCGGGGTCTGCTACCACCTGACCGGCAACCGCGCCGACGCGCTCGACGCGCTGCAGGATACGCAACTGGCGGCGTGGAAGGGCCTGGGCGCCTTCGCGGGCCGGGCGCCGTTCCGGGTCTGGGTGCTCGCCATCGCGCGCAACGCGTCCCGGGCGGTGATCCGGCGCCGTTCCCCCGGAGGGGTGCTCTTCTCCGAGGTGGAGGAGGAGACGGCGGTGGCCGGCCCCTTCGAGGACACCGTCGCGGAGATGTCCGACCTGCGCCGGGCGCTGACCGTGCTGCCGGAGTCCCACCGGGAGGCGCTCCTGCTGTGGGCGGGAGGGCTCACCTACGAGCAGACGGCGTCCGCGCTCGGAGTGCCGCTCAACACGGTGCGGGTGTGGATCCACCGCGCCAGGAAGCGGCTGCAGGCCGAGCTCGCCGAGGTCTGAGCGGCGCGCCGCGCGGCCCGTGGGAGCCGCCGCGGGACCACTCGTCGCCGGGTCCGCCGCGGGGTCCGCCGTGGGGTCCGTCGTGGGATTCACGGGGCCACCACCCCCGTCGTCCCGCCCGCGGCCGGCCCGTGCCGGTAGACGGCCACCTGCGGCACCCGGATGACGTGGTCACCGTCGGCGTACCCCCGCTTGACGGTCTCGGCGACCGTGTCGTGCAGCTCCGGCCGGTCGGTCGGCTCCGTGCCGAACGCCTCGTGCCGACGGGGGTCGAAACGCTCCCCGTCGGCGACGATCTCCCGGACGCCCGCCCGGTTCAGCCCGTCCAGCAGCAGGCCGGACAGGTGGGGGTGACGCTCCTCGACCTGGTCCCGGCAGTCGATGCAGGCGTCGATGAGCGCCTGCCGCCCCGGATGGCCGTCGGCGAACAGGCGCTCCACCCGCTGGGCGAGTGCGGAGCTGATCCCGCTCCGGGCGACCTCGGCCAGGGCGTCGGCCAGCGGGTCGGCCCCGGACGCCTCCGGAGACGGGGGCGCCGGAGATGCCGGGGGCACCGGGGAGACGCCGGCCGCGGGCGGTCCGGCGGGTGCCGGCGGAGCGGGTACGGCTCCGGGCGGGATGGGCCCGGTGGCGGGCATGGCGGCGGGGGAGATGGGTCCGGTGGGGGGTACGGGGGAGGTCGCGGGTACGGCTCCGGGCGGGATGGGCCCGGTGGGAGGCACGGCCGCGGAGGGGATGGGACCTGTAGGGGGCACGGCGGGCGCCGGTCCGGGACCGCCCTGCCAGGGGGCCGCGGCGGCGGGCGCGGGGCCCCGGTCCCGCCGCCACAGGTAGAGCGCGACGGCCGCGGCCAGGAGGAGGATCCCCGCGCCCAGCACGAGCAGCACCGGCAGCGGCAGGCCGAGCCCGTCGACCGGCCCCGTCTCACCGGAGCCGCCCCGGGGCGCGGGCACGCCGGGGCCCTGTCCGGGCTCCGGAGCCCGCAGCGACGGGTCGGCGTCAGGGACTCCGCGGCCGATCCTCGACGGCGGAGAGGCGGCGGCGGCCCCGTCGGAGCCGGTGGCCACCCCGCCGCCGGAACCCGCGGGCTCCTCACCGGGGCCGGCCGCCGGCCGGGCGCAGCCGGTCAGGGCCATGGCGGCCAGGAGCAGCATGGCGAAGAGCGCACGTGGGTTTTTCATGATCGCCTTTCGTCGGCGGTCCGTGTCTCCCGGAGCCCGCCCGTCCCCCCCCGGGGGGGGGGGGGGGGGGGCGGGGGGGGGGGGGGGGGGGGGGGGGGGGGGGGG